>JAEWCJ010000365.1 GCA_023390695.1 Pseudomonadota bacterium
AGATCGTCGGCGAGATCGAGGACGAACACGACGACGACGAAGCGCCGGGCGTGGTCCAGCAGAGCGACGGCTCGTTCATCGCGGATGCCCGCACCAATCTTGAGGATGTCATCGCCGTCATCGGAAACGGCTTCGATGTCGGCGATGCCTTGAAGGACGTCGATACGCTGGGCGGCTATCTGGTCACGCAAGTCGGGCGGGTGCCTGTACCCGGCGAGGTGGTCCCCGGTCCCGGCACGTTCGCATTCGAAGTGCTGGACGCCGATCCCCGACGCGTCAAGAAAGTGAAAATCTACAGCGGAACGAATTGCAGCCCATCGGACGCGCATGAATCCGGCGCCGTCGAACGGCCGGCAGGACAGGAAACGGCTGCAGAACTGATGTCTGCGCCGGGTACGGCCTCCGCTCCATCTTCACACGGCTCGCAGCAATCGTGATCGTCACTCGGCTTGCACATCGCATCGTGCTGGCCTGGGGTTGGCAGCGCGCGGCTGTCGCTTTCACTGCGGGCGCGGTCTCGACATTGGCGCTGCCGCCTTTCGACATCTGGCCGGTCATGTTCCTGACCTTTCCGGTTCTGGTGTGGCTGATCGACGGATCGACCTCGGGGCGGCTCGGCGGCGCTTTTGCCGCGGCGGCCGCGGGGTGGTTTTTCGGCTTCGGTTATTTTCTCGCCGGGCTTTACTGGATCGGACACGCGTTTCTTGTCGATGCGAAAACTTTCGGCTGGCTGCTGCCCGTTGCGGTGACGGCGCTGCCGGCGGGGCTGGCGATGTTTTTTGCGCTCGGCTGCGGTTTCGCACGGTTGATCTGGCTGCGCGGACCGCTGCGCATCCTGTCGCTCGCGGTGGCGCTGACCGCCGCCGAATGGCTGCGCGGCCATGTGCTGACGGGCTTTCCCTGGAACACCATCGGCTATGCGCTCACCGGTCCGCTGGTGCTAGCGCAGAGCGCCGCCCTGATCGGCCTGTGGGGACTGACCTTCATTGCCGTCGCCTTGTTTGCGAGCCCGGCCGTGCTGGCGGACGAGAAGCACGATGTGCGGCGTCCCTGGCTGCCGCTCACGGCGAGCCTTGTTCTGCTCGCGGTTCTCGCCGGCTATGGCGCATGGCGGCTGGCGCGCACGCCGACGCAATTCGTCGACCACGTGCGGCTTCGCATCATGCAGCCAAACCTGCCGCAGGATGAAAAATTCAATTATTCATCCAAGCAGCAGGTGATGAGCCGCTATCTGTCGCTCTCGGACCGCGCGACGGGACCGGAAGCGACCGGCATGCGCGACGTCACGCATCTGATCTGGCCGGAATCGGCATTCCCGTTTTTCCTTACCCGCGAAGCCGACGCCCTCGCACAAATCGCCGCACTCCTCCCGAAGGGAAGCGTGCTGATCACCGGTGCGGCCCGCTTCGCCGACACCGCTCCTGCGAGCGGCGGGCGCGCCTACAACTCGGTCTACGTTATCGATCATGACGGCACCGTTCTGTCGGTCTACGACAAGGTTCATCTGGTGCCGTTCGGCGAGTACCTGCCTTTCCAGAATCTGCTTGAGAAGGCCGGTTTCCTGCAGCTGACCAAGGTCCGCGGCGGTTTTCTGCCGGGCGACCGGCACCGCAGCTACGAGGTCCCGGGCGCGCCGCGTTTCCTGCCGCTGATCTGCTACGAGATTATTTTCCCAGGCCAGGCCGTGCCGGCCGGTGAGCGCCCGGCGTGGATGCTCAATGTCACCAACGATGCCTGGTTCGGCATCAGCACCGGCCCCTATCAGCATTTCCGGCAGGCACAGATCCGCGCCATCGAGGAAGGCCTGCCGCTGGTGCGCGCCGCCAATAACGGAATTTCCGCGGTGGTCGATCCCGCCGGCAGAATCATACGGTCGCTACCACTGGGCACGGAGGGCGTCCTCGATGCTCCGCTGCCGCGGCAAATTGCTCCACCGCTCTATTCTCGAATCGGCGACGGTGCGGCGGGCCTGCTGATCGGCGCAATTTTTTGTTTCGTTCTACGAAACCGCGCCAGACAGGCATCAACGCGGTAACATCTAACGGTGGTGTGCGTTATTCGCACAACCAAAAAATTATCCTCATTCCACCTACGAGGTATTTTACATAATGCCCTCGCAAATCATGTAGGTTGCAATACACTCGACCTTGCCGTGTAGCCGCTCGTGAATCCAAAAGAGGGAGAAGCTGTTCCGGCAATATTGGTGTTTGAAGAAGTCGCCTGGAGAATTGAATGGTAAAGAAGGCCCCGAACCCAACCGATAAGCATGTCGGGAGCCGCGTTCGCATGCGACGCATGATGCTGAATATGAGTCAGGAGAAACTCGGCGAAGCGCTCGGCCTGACTTTCCAGCAAGTGCAGAAATACGAAAAAGGCACAAACCGGATTGGAGCCAGCAGGCTTCAGCAGATCTCCTCGATCCTCCAGGTGCCGGTCTCGTTCTTTTTTGAGGGTGCCCCGAGCGTCGGCGAGCCGATCCCCGGAATGAGCGAGGCTCCCTCGCCATCCTACATCTCGGACTTTCTGGCCACCTCGGACGGCCTGGCGCTGACCAAATCCTTCATGCGGATCACCGACGCCAAGCTGCGGCGGAGAATAGTCGACCTCGTCCAGCAGATTGCCGGAGAGGAAAACGACTGAGCGGCAGCCCATTTCCGCCCATTTCCAACGCCCACTCAGCCCACATCTTGACCGCGATAGCGGACACTGCAAGAAACACCGCCTCAATCAGACGGTGATTGTCCTAATTTCACCCCGCGAGGAGTGCTGAACCGTGCCGCGCAAGAGCCACCTGTTTACCAGTGAATCCGTCTCCGAAGGCCACCCGGATAAGGTCAGCGCCCAGATCTCGGATGCGATCCTCGACGCCTTTATCGAAAACGACGTCAAGCTAGGCATCGCCGACGACAGCCTTGTGAATACGCGGCTTGGCTGCGAAGTCCTAACCACGACCAACAAGATCGTCATTGCCGGCGAGGGCCGCGGCCAGGCTCCGCTGTTCAGGAAATACGGCTCGCAGGCCGTCATCAATCGCGAATTGATCACCGAGATCGCCCGCGACGTGGTCAAGGATATCGGCTACGACCAGGATGGCTTCTCGTATCATGGTGCCGACGTCGAAGTGCTGCTGCATGGCCAGTCGCCCGACATCGCCTTGGGCGTCGACGCCAAAAAGAAAAAGAGCGGCGAGCAGGAAGGTGCCGGCGATCAGGGCATGATGTTCGGCTTCGCCTGCACCGAAAGCGAGGTCTATGAGAAGAACTCGTTCATGCCGGCGCCGATCTATTTCTCCCACAAGATTCTCAAGGTGCTGTCCGATCTGCGCCGCTCCAAGAAGCTGGCCGACCTGCAGCCCGACTCCAAGAGCCAGGTGACCGTGAAGTATGTCGACGGCAAGCCCGTCGGCTGCACCAAGGTCGTCGTATCCACGCAGCACAACGCGACCAACCGCAACGGCAAGAAATACACCCCGGCCATGGTGAAGGATCTGATCGGCAGCGCCGTCGCATCCGCACTGCCGAAGGGCTGGATGCCGGCGAAGGAGTCGGACTTCCTCGTCAATCCGACCGGCAATTTCGTGGTCGGCGGTCCCGACGGCGACTGCGGTCTGACCGGCCGCAAGATCATTGTGGACACCTACGGCGGTTATGCGCCGCATGGCGGCGGCGCCTTCTCCGGCAAGGATCCGACCAAGGTCGACCGCTCCGCGGCCTATGCCGCACGCTACCTCGCCAAGAACGTGGTGGCCTCGGGTCTTGCCGAGCGTTGCACCATCCAGGTCGCCTATGCGATCGGCGTTGCCGACCCGATGTCGCTCCTGGTGGACACGCACGGCACCGGCCAGGTGGATGAGGCCAAGCTGGAGAAGGTTCTCGCCGAACTCTTCCCGCTGCGCCCGACCAATATCCGCCGCACGCTGAAGCTGAACCGGCCGATCTACCGCCGCACGGCGGCTTACGGCCATTTCGGCCGCGCTCCCGAAAAGGACGGCGGTTTCTCCTGGGAAAAGACCGACCTCGCCAGCGAGATCCGGCGCGCTTTCAAGTAGCTCGCCCGTTACGGGTTGAAATTTTGCAGCGGCCGCATCATGGATGCGGCCGTTATGCATTCAGCCGACACCAACGATCAGCCCCTGCCCGCCGGACGCGGCGCCTTTTTCGGCCGCCGCAAAGGCAAGAAATTGCGGCAGCACCAATCCGGCCTCTTCGCAACATTGCTGCCGCGGCTCGCCGTCGATCTGACGCAGCCGGCGCCGGCCGATCTGGAAAGCCTCTTTCCCGATGGCGTCGATCGGGTCCGCCTCGAAATCGGCTTCGGCGGCGCCGAGCATCTGCTCGCCGAAGCCGAGCGCAATCCGCAGATCGGATTCATCGGCGTTGAGCCGTTCGTCAACGGCATGGCGAAGGCCCTGGCCGGCATCGAGCGCAGGAACCTGCGCAACGTCCGGCTTCATCACGGCGACGCCACCGACCTGATTGCATGGATTCCCGATGCGGCACTCGCACGTATCGATCTGCTTTATCCCGATCCCTGGCCGAAACGCCGGCACTGGAAGCGGCGCTTCGTGCAGACGGAAAGCATCGCCGCCATGGTCCGCATCCTGCGCAGCGGCGGCGAGTTCCGGTTCGCGAGCGACATTCCGCATTATGTCGCCTGGACATTGCGGCGAGCCATGGCCTCACCCGCACTGACCTGGACGGCGGAGCGTGCCGACGACTGGCGCAAGCCATGGCCGGATTTCGAGAGCACCCGCTACGAGGCGAAGGCGAAGCGCGAAGGGCGCACGCCCTGTTATCTGATCTTCCGGAAACATTGATCCGCGGCGGAAAACGTTCGCTAGCGGATCTGTCCCTGACCGTTCTGCCAGAAGCGCACGACGCGCTGGGCGGTCGACATCGACAGCTTGTCGAAATTGACGGAGGCCGCGTCGAGCGTCGTCGCGGATTTACCCTTGCTGCCAAGGCGCAGCAGGATCACGCTCTTTGCCGTCGGCCAGGAATAGCCGGCCGCCTTGCACAGAATGAGGATCGGATCCGGCCGATCTCCGCTCATCAGCCGGTCGACGATATCGACAGGCACTTCGGTGGTTTCCGACAGCGCGGCGACCGTTTCGTCATAGGCCTTGGCACGCGCGAATTCCACCACCTGCGCCTCGTCGAGCAAGCCTTCGCGACTCAGCCCGCGCACCTTGTCGATCGCAGCCTTGTAGTTACGCAGCGGCCTGGCCTGGCTCGCAACCTCATCCGACACTCGGGCCATCACATGATGGATTTCGGCCTGCGTTTCCGGCCGCGCGGATGCCAGCAGCCGCTGCTGCACGACCGCGGTCGCGCGCACCAGCAGTTCGCGGAACAGCCGGTCTGGGATGTCGGGACGCTTGGCCACCGCCTCCGCGAGCGCGCCGTCGGACACGGCCCGATGCACCAGCTTGGAATAGCCGTCATCGGAAAACCGCGCGCTCGCATTGCCTGCAACATTGAGAACGACATCGTCGTTGCCGCGCTCGACCAAGACGTCCGTCACCGCTTCGTCCAGATCCTTGCGGTAGGAAATGGCGAAGAGATGGGCCTGGGTCTGGGAGGAGGCGATCTGTTGCAGGTCGGCCGAGTCGAGCCTCGGCGACTGCATCAGCACGGGACCGGCGACTGAAATCTCGTCGTCCCCGGCCAGCCTGCGAATCACGCCATGCGGCGCATTTCCGACCGGCGCCATCCGCCGTGCCAGCTCGGCTCTCGCCTTGGTTTCGATCTCGTCGATCAGACGCAGCAGAACGTCGTCGAAAAGCCTGACCTGCTCATCGTTGAAATGAGCGGCTCCATCGAGAAACAGCGTCGTGATTCTGCGAAGGGTCTCACCCCGCTTTTGCGCATTGCCACGCTGGAGCGCATCTTCAATTTCGGGGATCAGCGAGCGCGCTGCCGTCATTTCATTAAAGGTCCAGGACGGGGGCCAAAGGGGATACGCTGGAAACGCTGGAATCGAAAAAATAGGGTTGGAATCTGAAGGAAGCGTTAGCCTTACGGGGGATCGGTCTAGGCCTTGCGCAACCTGGGAAAGCCGCTATATTTCGACCGTCCAGTTATGGACATCTCATAACGGCCGGATGTGATCCGGGCGGCTTTTGAGAGTGGGGCCCACCCGGGACCCGCTCTTTTTTGTTACCTGAAGCGCCCCCGGTCAGATCCGGCGGTTTACCGGGCAATGGCCTCCCCCCGAAGGGAGGCGAACCAACTCTCTGAATGAACATGACGATCGATACCAACCGTGGCGCCGACCCCCGCTTGATCACCGAGCCGGGACTGGCTGCGCGCGTCGCCTCGATCGTGGAGCCCGTCATCGAGGGCATGGGTTACCGCCTGGTGCGGGTGCGCATCACGGGCACCGAGGGATGCACGGTTCAGATCAT
>JAEWCJ010000430.1 GCA_023390695.1 Pseudomonadota bacterium
GTCGTGGTGGACTTCAAGCTCGAAGTGCCCGGCAAGTACATGCTGGTCGACCACGCCCTGAGCCGGGTGGAGAAAGGACTGGCCGGCGTGCTGGAGGTCGAAGGACCGGAGAACCACGATGTGTTCAAGGACTACGATCCGGTGAAATCCGCAAAGTCGATGTCACACTGAATTCACCGTCCCGATCCCCACAAAATTCGGCCCCCCACCGGGGGCCGAATTTGTTTGTGCCACCCATATCGAACACTATGATGCCCGGAATCTGCCCCTTTCACGGATTCGGACCTGTTGTGGCCTTTGCTCTCGATCGTTCCCTGATCTCCGACCTGCCGCTCTTTGCCTCACTTTCCCCCGAGGCGCTCGATCACATTCTCTCCCTCGCCCGCGCGCAGCATTACCCGAAACACACGGTGGTATTCGAGCAGGGGGCGGACGCGCCCCACTTCTTCCTGCTGCTGCATGGCCGTCTGCGGGTGACGCAGGTGACGCCGGCGGGCGAGCAGATCGTGGTCCGCTTCGTCCATCCCGGCGACATTTTCGGCGTCGCCATCGTGATCGGCCGCAAGACCTATCCCGGCACCTCGACCGCGGTGGTGGACAGCATTGCCCTGAGCTGGCCCTCCGAAAGCTGGCCGAAGCTGGCGGCGGAATACCCCACACTCGCCATCAATGCGATGCAGATCATGGGCGACCGCCTGCAGGAGGCCCATACGCGTCTGCGCGAGATTTTCACCGAGGAAGTCGAACGGCGCATCGCGCATACATTGCTGCGGCTGCTTCAGGACGCCAGCCATGCCACCCAGGACGGCTCGGAAATCGACTTTCCGCTCAGCCGCCAGGACATCGCGGAAATGACCGGCACCACCTTGCACACGGTGAGCCGCATCATGAGTGCGTGGGAAGCGGCCGGGCTCGTCGAAAGCGGACGGCAACGGGTCGCCGTCCGCGATTCGTCGCGTCTGTCGGCCATCGCCGAGGGTGAGGCCGCAAACGAGCCCTGAAGCGGCTTTGCCGTTTATTCGTGCGGCAGCACCTTGAAGGGCTGCTTGTAGGGCTCGACCCGCAGCGACGTATTGGCCAGCACGCCGACCTTCTGCAGCGGCGCGACGACGCGTTCGCCGTCCTTGCCGTGACGCACGGCATATTGCCAGAGGGTCAGCGCGCCTTTGGCGGCGATGGTCTTGGCGATGCCGCCGGCGTCGCCGCCCAGGTCCTTCAGGTCGGCATCGTTAAGACCGACCACGATCTCATCCTTCACGGTCACGATCTTGAACAGCGTCTCGGCCAAGGCCGGCTGTGCGGCGGAAATGAAAGCGGCCGCGACGGCCGCGCCAGTCAGGCGCAAGAATGCATTGGTCATTGGAAATCCCCTTGAGGAAGCAAGATGTCGCGCAGGCGATGTCACTCGCACGCCTTGGTCGCGTGGAGAGGCGAACAGGTTCAAGCGAATGGCGCCCTGGGGGGAGCGGCTTCAGCCGGTGGCGTTGTCGTCCAGTTCGCGATAGGCGCGGAAAATGCCGGTATCGTTGAAGGGAATGCGCCGTTCGCTCTCCAGATAGGCCGCGATGCGCGGCCGCCTCGCAATGGCATCGTGCAGGTCGAAGACGCGGTGATACTTCCGGTTCAGCCGGGTGATCAGCCGCGGGAATGCGTAGGACAGGCCGTCGACCATCTGGAACAGCGACAGATCGGCATAGGTCAGCTTTCGCCCTGTGAGATAATTGCCGCCGCTCGCTCTCAGCACCTCCTCGAAATACTGGAAGAATTTCGGCGCCCGCTCCTCGCGGAAACTCTCGGCCCTGCGCCGGGCAGCGACTTTCTGCTGCGCGTAAAAGAGCGACGATCCGAGCGGATGATAGGTCTCGTACACCTCGGCGACAAAGTCGGTGATGTTGAGCTGCAATTCGTGCACCCAGAGCCGTCCCGCCTCGCCGGCGGGCGCGAGGGCGTGCCTGCCGCCGAGATAAAACAGGATATTCGCCGTCTGCCCAATCCAGAGCTGGCCGGCCTTCAGAAAAGGCGGTGCGAAGCTGCGCGAACGGCTGCCGCGCGACCGCAAGAGGCGCAACATCTGCTGCTCGCCGCCGGGCTGGCGGGCCACATCGACATAATCCGCCGCTGCCTCTTCCAGGGCAAGACGCACAAATTCGCCGCGCCCCTGGATTTCGGGCCAATAATAGAACTCGTAGTGCATCGCACCCCGCGGAATAACGAAGATCCCGTCGCAATCAGAGCTGCCAACACCGCATCGCGGGCTTTAGTCCCCCCGCCATCACCGTGCGGGATGGCCGATTGCCTCTACCTAAGTCGGCTCCAGGCAGTCGGTTCCAACGCAATCTGGGGCTCCCGGGAACCGCGTGGCCAAGAGGTGGGCCCGGCATTGAGGTTAACGGCGCGGAGACCCTTGTTTATCGTGGACTTTCGGGCACAGTGCGGCGGAACCAATCCGTGCAATCCAGACGTGGTGCATGACGGCCCTGTTCGGCATCCATCCGGAAATGCTGGTGCTGCCGCTGATGTATGTCGGCATCGGCTTTTTTTGCGCCTCGCTCCTGGCGGTGGCGCTGTCGCCGGCCATTCACCGGCGCGCCGAGCGGCTGACCAGACGGCATCTCGGCAAGAATATCCCGCCTTCTTTGCAGGAATTGCGCGTCGAAAAGGATCATCTGCGGGCGCAGCACGCCATTGACATCCGTGAGCTCACGCGCGGCATGGAAAAGCTGCACGAGAAGGCTGCGCTGCAGAGCGCGGAACTCGGGCGCAAGACGGCGGAAGCCAATCATCTGAAAATCGAACTGCAAAAGAAACATGCGGTCCTCACCGGAATAGAGCACCATCCTACCGGCCAGGCGGATGACAGCCGGAACTCCGACTTGGCCGCCGCGCGTTTCGAAGCCGACGCCGCCCGCGCCGCCTTGCGCGAAGCCGAACATGCGATCGCGACGCTGCAGGCTGACATCGCCGAACTCACCGCCGCCGTGGAAAACCGATCGCGACTGATCGACCGGCAGCAGCACGACATCATGGCGCTCACCGCGCAGGTCGAACGCAACGGCCACACGCCGCCGATCGTTCCGGCACCGATCGCGGCGCCAGCGGCGCGCACGCCACAATCAGAGCAGCCGGCCATGCACGCAAAGACCGCAACGCCGCCCGTGCACGAGATGGCACCGGCCCCGGTACGCACGCCCGGGCTGGTGTCCTTCGAGTCGCGCCTTGCCGCCATCCGCGATGACAAGCCGCTGCGCGACGTGCGCCCGCAAATCGTGATGCAGCGCACCGCCGCCATCGAGCCGGCGCGTTCGAACGTGACAACAATCGAGACGCCGCTTCCGCCGGCCGCCCAGGTGCCGGCTGCGCCCAGCCCCGAGGCTGAGCCCGCACGCCTCGCGACCGACATCCGTTACGATGAACCGCTGACCACGGCCGATCTTCTGGAACTAGGCAAGGCGATGCTGCGGCAGCCCGCAACCGACGGGCCACCGCACCGCACGCATTGACGGCCGAACGCGGACGGCAACGGCATTGAAATAAATTGTGTGGAGACCGAAAATCTTCAGGGCGCAGGCGTCTGCGCCCTGAAGGCCTCTTTTGCGGAAATCAGTTCACCGCGAAGCAATAGAGCAAACCATCCCCGCCGGTCGATCGCAGGTCGGCCTGCGCGCAGCCACCGCCCGGCCCGCGCGAGGGATGGGACGAATTCCACGACTTTGCCGGAGGCTCCTCGTTCAGGCCCATGCGGTCATGATGGCCAACCATGGCCGCGCCATCACCGCTCTTGGTCCAGTTGCCACACGTGCGATCGTCGGTGCCGCTAAAGGCGGTTCCATCCGGCTGCGATCCGGTGAGGATATCGTGGCGGTTGGGCTGATCGCCGCGGCCGTTCACGACCTCGCCTTTTTCGGTCAATGCCGTCTGCTTGGTCAGGTTATTGTCGCCGTGCAGCTCCGCCACGTCCTTGGCGATCACGACGCCTTTGGCATTCTGCCATGGTCCCTTGCCGATCCGGTCGCGCGCATTCACCGCATTCGCACCCTGGGTCGAGAGATAGGCCCGCCAGGTCCTGGCCCCTGCCCCCGCAGCCTGCGCCAAAGCCTGACAATGCTTGTCGGCGCCGTCGAGACCGCCGAGATCGCCGCCCTTGCCCGGGCCGGTGCTGGTGATGAAAAAGGTCATATCGGCTTGCTGGGCCTGTACCGCCGCGCCCGGCAGCAGGCCTGCAAGCGCCGCAGATGCAACGGCAAAGGCGACATTTCTGATGTGCATGGCGTTCCTCCTTGGGGCGTGTCCTTACGGGCTACCAACACCGGCGGGGGCGACTTTCGTCCGGGCCGCAGGGGGCTGGCCTTGGACAGGACGAATCAGGCAGATAAATCTGTCTTTAAAAATCGCAGCCTCAACGCCGTATCCGTATGCCCACATATCCCTTCCGCATCGGCCGCTCCCGCACCGGGCTTGGCCTTTTCGCCACCGAGCCGATCAAGAAAGGAAAATTCATCGTCGAGTATAAAGGGCCGCGTCTCACTAACGCGCAGGCCGACAAGCTCGAGGCGCGCGGCTCCAAATATATGTACCAGATCAACAGCAAGTGGACGATCGACGGCTCCAGCCGCAAGAACATCGCCCGCTATGCCAACCATTCCTGCCGGCCCAATGCGGAATCCGACACCGTGCGCGGCCGCGTGATCATCCGCGCCATCAAGAACATCAAGCCGGGCGATGAAATCCTCTACGATTACGGCGACGATTACTTCAAATACGTGATCACGCCGCAGGGCTGCAAATGCGACAAGTGCCGGGAGAAGCGCGCCGCCGTTCAGCGTGAGAGGCGCCAGAAGGCCAAGCGCCGGGCGGCCCGCGCTGCGAACGCTGCCGCGAAAGCCGGTGCCAAACGCAAAACCAAAAGCGCCGGCAAGACCAAGAGCGTCAGCATGGCGAAGCGGGCCAGCAAGACTAAGAAGAAAGCCTGACGAAAAGCCGGCTGGCCTCCTCTGCTATTGCGACATGTATTTGACCGCGGCGGATGTCGCGGCGCCGCCAAGGACGCATGGCAATCCCAACGCCACCTGCCCGGTCACGGCCGCGGCCACGCAGCCAAGTCCGATCGCCCCTTCTCCGATCTTGCCCCAGGTCGCCATCTGCCGCTTTGAACCAGGCCCGTAGCGCTTGAGTGTTTCGAGCGAGGCCATCGCTTCCTTGCGCAGGCGACCGGTATCGGCGATCTCGGCAGACTCAATCACTTGCGTGAGAATGGGCGCGGTCTCCTTGTTCTGATGTTTGGCCATGCGCTTGAGCATGACCAGTAGGACGTCGTCGCGCGAAGCGTTGCGGGCCAGCGTGAATTTGGCCATCGCCCCCAGCACGAGTTTTTCGTCGCTGTCCTTGTC
>JAEWCJ010000003.1 GCA_023390695.1 Pseudomonadota bacterium
GCCGACCGGCACCGCCTTCTGCATCGCATTGCCGCGGGTCCGGAGAAGACGGGCGGCGTCGCTGACGCTGAAGGCGCCCGCCGCCGCAAGCGCCGAATACTCGCCGAGCGAATGGCCGGCGACAAAAGCGACATCCCGCTTCAGAACGAGGCCGGCCTCGGCTTCCAGAACCCGCAGGACAGCGACCGAAACCGCCATCAGGGCGGGCTGGGCGTTCTCGGTCAGGGTCAGGCGGTCGCCCGGCCCTTCCCATATGACCGCGGACAGTTTCTCACCCAGGGCCTCGTCGACCTCTTCAAAGACGGCACGTGCCGGCGCAAAGGTGTCCGCCAGGGCCTTGCCCATGCCCACAGCCTGGCTGCCCTGCCCTGGAAATACGAAACCTGCCGCCATTGCGCCCTCAGCGTCGTCTGGATTGCCTAAAACCGGGGCGGAAAGACACTGCGAGGGGGCAGGTGTCAAGCACGCGGGCCCCATTATTGCCCTCCCCAGCCTTGCCTTCACGGCAAAAAGCCCTATAACCGCCGCTTCCGCTCGTCCCGGCCGAGGGCTGAACGGACGGCCACCTCCCGCAAGGAGGCGGTAGGATCAATCGATCCGTCGTCCCGTGTCCTCGCCATCAGAGCATCGAGCCTTTCCGAAGGTCTCGTTGGGCTTTGCGCCGGGACAGTGATGCAACAGAGGAAAGGCATTCATGCCGTTATACGAGCACGTGTTTCTCGCGCGCCAGGACGCCAGCGCGCAGCAGGTCGAGGAATTGACCAAGCAGTTTCAGAGCGTCATCGAAGGTTTTGGCGGCAAGATCACCAAGAACGAGTATTGGGGCGTGAAGTCCCTGCAGTTCCGGATCCGCAAGAACCGCAAGGCGCATTTTACCCTGCTGAACGTCGATGCGCCGCCCGCCGCCATCAATGAGGTCGAGCGCCAGGAACGCCTGAACGAGGACGTTCTGCGCTTCATGACCGTGCGCGTGGAGGAGCTTGAGGAAGGCCCGTCCGTGATGATGCGCAAGGCTGATCGCGAAGAGCGCGGTGAGCGCGGATTTGGCGATCGCGGCTTCGGCGGCGGTGGCCGTTTTGACCGTGGCGATCGCCCGCGGCGGGATCGCGACGATCGCGACAGTGACAGAAACGAAGCGGCGGAGGACTAAGCCATGGCATTTGGTGGTGGTGGCGGCGGCGGACGCCGTCCTTTCTTCCGTCGGCGCAAGACCTGCCCATTCTCGGGCTCGAACGCGCCCAAGATCGATTACAAGGACGTAAAGCTCCTGCAGCGTTACGTCTCCGAACGCGGCAAGATCGTGCCGAGCCGGATTACGGCGGTTTCGACCAAGAAGCAGCGTGAACTCGCGCAGGCGATCAAGCGGGCCCGCTTCCTGGGCCTCCTGCCCTACGTGATCCGCTGATTTTCGACTAAGGCGGCGCCCGGAATGATCCGGGCGCCCATGGTTGGGACGGACAAGGTTGCGAAGACCTGCGATCCGTCTCTAACCGCTGCGAAGCGGGACAGCTTGCGATGATGCAGATTTTTCTCATTGGACTGGGAGCTGGCGCGGCGTCTGCGCTGCTATTCGCTTCCGTTGCGTCCGGCTCTATCCTTTCCATCCTGCTGTTCTATCTCGCACCGCTGCCGATCATGATCGCGGCCGTTGGCTGGAGCCATTGGTCCGGCCTGTTTGCGGCCTTCGTAGCCGCGGTCGGCCTCTCCTCCGTCTTTGGCGCTTTCTTCATCGTCGCCTTCCTGATCGGGGTCGGCTTGCCGGCCTGGTGGCTCGGCTATCTCGCACTGTTGGCGCGGCCAGCCCCCGACAATCCGCAGGCCGTGGAATGGTACCCGGCAGGGAGTCTGGTGGTCTGGGCCGCGATCGTGAGCGCCCTGACCGTCATCGCCGCCATCCCCAATTTCGGCCTGGATGAAGAATCGTTCCGCGCCGGGCTGCGTGAATCCTTCGAGCGCGTCCTCAAGGTGCAGTCGCCGGCGGATATGCCGGCCGAAATCCGCAGCGTCGACCCCAAGACGGTGATCGATCTCCTGGCGGCGATCATTCCGCTTGCCGCTGCCGTCATCGCGACCGTCACCAATACGGTCAATCTCTGGCTCGCGGGCCGCATCGTGAGAGTGTCGGGCAATCTGCGACGGCCATGGCCGGACCTCCCGGAGATGCGCTTCCCCGCCTTCGCACCGGCCCTGCTCGCAGCCGCGATCGCTCTGTCGTTCCTGCCAAATCTTCTGGGAACAATCGGCTCGATCCTCGCGGCGAGCCTGCTCATGGCTTACGCCATCCTCGGCTTCGCGGTCCTGCATGCGCTGACCCGCCAGACAAACGCGCGGGGTTTCATCCTGGCGGGCAGCTATATCGCGGTATTCCTGCTGTTCTGGCCGATCTTCCTGCTGACGCTCGCCGGTCTCGCCGACACGGCCTTCGACATTCGCGGCCGCCTCGCAAAGAAAAGCGGGGCGCCGATGGATCACACCGACTGAAGTGAATCAGACCAACACGACAAAGGAGTTTAACCGATGGAAGTCATTCTGCTCGAACGCGTCGCCAAGCTCGGCCAGATGGGCGAGACGGTGCGCGTGAAAGACGGGTTCGCCCGCAATTTCCTGCTGCCGAAAGGCAAGGCGCTGCGCGCGACCAAGGAAAACAAGGCGCGCTTCGAAGGTATGCGCAAGGAGCTGGAAGCGCGCAATCTCGCCGAAAAGGGTGAAGCGCAGAAAGTCGCCGAGAAGCTCAACGGCAAGAGCTTCAATGTGCTGCGGCAGGCTTCCGATACCGGCCAGCTCTACGGCTCGGTCACCGGCCGCGACCTCGCGGTCTTGATCACCGAATCGGGAATCGCCGTGGACCGCAGCCAGATCGCCCTCAACGCGCCGATCAAGACCATCGGTCAGCACAAGGTGCAGATCGCCCTGCACCCTGAAATCGATGTGAGCATCACCATCGCCGTCGCCCGCAACCTCGAAGAAGCCGAGCGCATCGCGCGCGGCGAGGACGTCACCGTCCGCCGCGAAGGCGCTGAGGTCGAGGAAGAGGTCGAGACCGAGGAGTTCTTCGAAGAAGCCGCCGCCCCCGAAGAGGGCGAGGGCGAAGCGGCGGACGAGAGCAAGTAAGTTCGCTAGATCCGGATTTCCGGCACAGGCGGCGGCGGAGGCGCGGCAGGCTTTTCCTCAGCAGGAGGGGCCGCCGGTGCCGACGCCGCAGGCGTTTCGGCAGCCGGAGCAGAGGCAGCCGGCGCTTCGCTCTCCTTGGCTTCGGGAGCGGCAGGCTTGGACGCGGTCGGCGCGGGCTGACGCTCCGCCGGCGGTTTGCGGGTGTCCTCGCGGGCGGGACGCCGGGCTGGCGGCGCATCGCGTTCGGCAGGCTTGCTGGCCTCTGTCGCCGCCGGCTTGCTGCGCCCCTCGCCGCGCGCGGCGTCGGCCGCCTCCTCGGCGTCGGGAGAGCGCCGCCACCCGAACCCG
>JAEWCJ010000020.1 GCA_023390695.1 Pseudomonadota bacterium
AGAGCCGTGGTTATGGGTCCCCGCTTTCGCGGGGACGACCCAGAAAAACTGATGAAAGATTCCGAAAACATCATCTCGCTCTACGAACGGCATGCGAGCGCCTATGACGAGGCGCGCGGCCGCAGCCTGTTCGAGAAACCCTGGCTTGATCGTTTCCTGGACCTGCTGCCCGCGGACGGGTCGGTGCTCGATCTTGGCTGCGGTGTGGGCGAGCCGCTCGCGCGCTATGTCGTGGCGCAGGGATACGACGTGACGGGCGTGGATTCGTCGGCCAGCCTGATCGGTATCTGCAGGGAGCGCTTTCCCGAGCAGTCATGGATCGTCGCCGACATGCGCGAGCTGTCGCTCGGCCGGCGGTTCAACGGCCTTCTGGCCTGGGACAGCTTCTTTCATCTCTCGCCCGACGATCAGCGGCGCATGTTTCCACTCTTCAAACGGCATGCCGCACCGAGAGCGGCGCTGATGTTCACCAGCGGGCCGGCGCATGGCGTGGCGATCGGGCGTTTCGAGGGCGAGCCGCTGTATCACGCGAGCCTGGATGCCGACGAATACCGTGCCTTGCTCGCTGCGCACGGCTTTGCCGTCGTGGCGCATGTCGTTGAGGATCCCACATGCGGCGGTCACACGGTCTGGCTGGCGCAATTGACATAGGCGTTGCCGCACGTGACCTGTAGAATGACTGCAGCCGCCGCGACAGCACGACATGATCCGCATCACCGACAACATCAGCCTCGACGAAGCCGAATTGCAGGAGAGCTTTGTCCGCGCCTCCGGGCCGGGCGGGCAGAATGTCAACAAGGTGTCGACCGCCGTGCAGTTGCGTTTCGACGTGCGGCGCTCGCCGTCATTGCCGAACGACGTCGCGATCCGGCTGATGCGTCTCGCCGGCAGCCGTCTCACCAAGGATGGCGTGCTGGTGCTGGTGGCGCAGAACAACCGCACGCAGGAGCGCAACCGCGCCGAGGCGCGCGAGCGCCTGTTCGACCTGATCCGCGAGGCGGCGGTGAAGCCGGTGCCCCGGCGTCCCACCAAGCCGACCAAGGCGTCCAAGGTGAAGCGCGTGGAGGGCAAGAAAATCCGCTCCAATATCAAGAAGATGCGCGGAAAATCGTTCGACGATTGAGCGCATTTTCTTGTCGCCCCCGCGCAGGCGAGGGCCCATATTCCTGGCTATGGTTATGGGTCCCCGCTTGCGCGGGGACGACATGACTGAGAGTCCTTGCCGCTCCCGAATCTCGTAAATTGCATCATGCCCGTCCGTCAGCTCTCCGAATCCCTGATCAACCGCATCGCCGCCGGCGAGGTGGTGGAGCGTCCCGCCAGCGCCGTGAAGGAGCTGGTCGAGAACGCGCTCGATGCCGGCGCCGGCAAGATCGAAGTGGTGATCGACGGTGGCGGGCGGCGGCTGATCCGCGTCAGCGACGACGGCGCCGGCATGACCCGCGCCGATCTCGCGCTGGCGGTCGAGCGGCATGCGACCTCCAAGCTCGACGACGAGGACCTGCTGGCCATCGATACGCTCGGCTTTCGCGGCGAGGCGTTGCCGTCGATCGGCTCGGTGGCGAAACTGGCGATCGCGACGCGCCATGCGAGCGAGCCGCATGGCTGGACCCTGACCGTCGATGCCGGCGCCAAATCCGAGATCGCACCGGCGGCGCTGAATGGCGGCACGCGCGTCGAGGTGCGCGATCTGTTTTACGCGACGCCGGCGCGGCTGAAATTCCTGAAATCGGATCGCGCCGAAGGCGAGGCGGTGCGCGAAGTGGTGCGGCGTCTTGCCATGAGCCGGCCGGATGTCGCCTTCACGCTGGCGAGCGAGGAACGCGCCGCCGTCACCTGGCCCGCGGCCCTGCCCGGTGCGGCGGGACGGCTGGCGCGGCTCGGCGACGTGCTGGGCGCCGACTTCCGCGCCAATGCGGTCGAGGTCGAGGGCGGGCGCGAGGGGCTGCGCATCGAAGGCTACGCGGCGTTGCCGACCTTCACCCGCGCCAATGCGCTCGGCCAGTATCTGTTCGTCAACGACCGGCCGGTGCGCGACAAGCTGCTGCTCGGCGCGGTGCGCGCCGCCTATGCGGATTATCTGCCGCGCGACCGTCATCCGGTGCTGGCCTTGTTCGTGACGCTGGAGCCGCGCGAAGTGGACGTCAACGTGCATCCGGCGAAGACCGAAGTGCGCTTCCGCGATGCCGGGTTGGTGCGCGCCAGCATTGTCGTCGCGTTGCGCGAGGCCTTGGCGCGCGGCGGCCAGCGGACGGCGTCAACGGGCGGCGACGCCACCGTCGCCGCCTTTCGTCCTGCCAGTGTGCCGCGCGGCGGCTGGGACTGGCGGCGGTCGCCGGCGATGCCGATGGTGGCGCCGCGTTTCGAGGCGGCGCCGGCATCGCAACCTGGTCCGTCGTCCGGTTTCGCCGAGGCGGCGCAGGCGGCCTTCGATATGGTGGCGCCCTCCGCCGATGCGCGCGCGGCGCTCGCCGCGGCGCCCGCCGCTCTGCTCGACCGCCCGCTCGGCGCCGCCCGCGCGCAGATCCACGAGACCTATATCGTGGCGCAGACCCGCGACGGCCTCGTCGTGGTCGATCAGCATGCCGCGCATGAGCGGCTGGTCTATGAGCGGCTGAAGGCATCGCTGGACCGCGACGGCGTGGCGCGGCAAATCCTGCTGATCCCGGAGATCGTCGAACTCGACGAGAGCGATGTCGAACGGCTGCTGGCGCGCGCCGGCGACCTCGCCCGCTATGGCCTCGTCATCGAATCCTTCGGCCCCGGCGCGGTGGCGGTGCGCGAGACGCCGTCGCTGCTCGGCGAAATCGATGCCGGCGCCCTGCTGCGCGATCTCGCCGAGCACATAGCGGAATGGGACGACAGCGTGCCGCTGGAGCGGCGGCTGATGCATATGGCGGCGACCATGGCTTGCTACGGCTCGGTGCGCGCCGGCCGCCGGCTCAAGCCGGAGGAGATGAACGCGCTGTTGCGCGACATGGAAGCGACGCCGAATTCCGGCCAGTGCAATCACGGCCGGCCGACCTATGTGGAATTGAAGCTGAGCGATATCGAGAGGCTGTTCGGGCGGAGATAGCCGCGATCTCATAGTCTCCATCTGCGTCGTCCCCGCGCAAGCGGGGACCTATGCGCGTCAGCTTGTCCCTATTCAGCGGGTATGGGTCCCGGGTCTCCTTCGCTTCGCTCCGTCGCCCGGGACGACACTCAGGTAAGCCGCAAGAACACAAATTCCGTGTCGTCATACGCGCGCCGCTCGACTTCCTCGAAACCTTGCGGCGCGGCGAAGCCCGCCTCTTTCGCCTCCTCGACCACGATCAGCGCCTCCGGCGCCAGCCAGCCGCCGGCGCGCGCGGAGAGCAGCGCCTTTTCCGCCAGTCCCTTGCCGTAGGGCGGATCGAGAAAGACCAGCGAGAACGGCTCCAGCGGATGTGCGGGGCCGAGTTTCGTCGCGTCGCGGCGGAAGACGCGGGTGACGCCGGCAGCGCCCAGCGTTTCCACATTCTGGCGCAGCAGCGCGCGCGCCTCGGCGCCGTCATCGACGAACAGCACGAAGGCGG
>JAEWCJ010000136.1 GCA_023390695.1 Pseudomonadota bacterium
CGCATCTCGGCCTCGGTCGCGTCCGGTTTGCCGATAAAGAGGTTTTCCGAGATCGAGCGATTGAGCAGCAGCACCTCCTGAAACACCACGCCGATATTTCGGCGCAACGCCGCCAGTTTGAGGTCGCGCAGGTCATGGCCGTCGATGGTGATAGCGCCGGATTGCGGGTCGAAAACGCGATGCAGCAGCGCCAGCGCCGTGGTCTTGCCGGCGCCGGTCGGCCCCACCAGCGCGATCACCTGGCCGGGCTCGGCCTTGAAGGAGACATCCTCCACGGCCGGCCGTTTGCCGTCATAGGAAAAGGAGACGTCGTTGAACTCGACCTGGCCGCGCACGCGTCCGGGATCGATGGCGCCGGCGCGGTCATGCACGGCGGGCTCGGTATCGAGCACATCGAAGAATTCCTGCAGCCGCGGCGCCACCATGAAGACGCTGTTGACGAAGCCGACGGTCTGGTCGAGCTTGCCGACCAGCATGGTGGCGAAGCTCATGAACATCACGATCTCGCCGATGGTGGCGAGGTTCTGGAAATGCAGCCATGTGCCGAGCAGGAAGATGGCCAGCATGGTGATGGTGGTGGAGGCGCGGGTGAGGACGGCCACCACGGCCCACCAGGACAACACAGGCATCTGCGCGCTGAGCAATTGATCGACGACATTGCGAAGGCCCGTGACCTCCGCCTCGATGCGGGAATAGCTCTGAACCAGCGCGACGTTGCCGAGCGTGTCGGAGGCGCGTTCGGCAAGATCGGAATAATATTGCTCGACCGCGCTCTGCATGCTGCCGGTCTTGTGCAGGATCAGCGAGGTCAGGACTGCGAAGATCACGCACAGCGTGATCAGCAATATTGCGAGCCGCCAGTTCAGATACAGCGACAGCGGGATCAGGATGAGCAGCGACACGAAGCCGGCGAAATGCTCGCGGAAGAATGAAAGCCAGAGATTCCACAGCGCGTCGGTGCCCGAGAGCAGCACCTTCATCAGCCGCCCGGAATGCGCGCCGCCGTGAAAGGCCAGCGGCAATTGCAGGACATGCTCGAAATAATTGGTGAGCACGGCATGGCGCCGCCGATGTGCAAGGCGGTCGGCGTAAAGCGCGATCACGACGCCGCAGCCGATATTGAACAGCCCGAAACCGACCCAGGCGGCCAGCAACGGCGTGAGGGTGAGGAACGTCACGTTGCTGCCGGCCGTCTGCGCGCCGGTCAGAGCGTCGATGATTTTGCCGAACAGAATGGGTTCTGCGAACTGGGCGGCGGCCAGCATCAGATTGGCCAAGGCCAGGAACCATCCCAGCCTTGCTTCGGGACCGAGCAGTTCCAGGACGCGTGCGTACAGGCGAAGCAGGTTCATGACGTCAGATCGGCAGCGGCAAAAATTTGCTGAGCGTGGTCATCGGTAACATTGTTACGGCCATCGGCATACATTTGATTTCGCTTGGTTATCCAGTCTGACGCGGCCGCGATAATAACTCAAATTTGATTACCGGCAGCGTCCGTCTGCGCGTCTTCACATGCAAAAATGCGAAACCGTAAAAGCCGGATGATTCACCAGTATGATCAACATCCCCACTGAGTTGCTGCGTACCCTCCTCGCGGTCGTTGATCTTCGGAGTTTTACCAAAGCTGCGGCCCAGTTGGGCGTCACCCAGCCGGCGGTCAGCGCACAGCTCAAGCGGCTCCAGCTCCTTCTCGGCTGTGACGTGCTGGACAAGAGTGCGCCGGGGGTCACCTTGACCGCGATGGGAGAGCTGGTGGTCAATTATGCGCGGCGGATGCTGTCCATTAACGATCAGATACTGGATCTCGCCACGCCGCGGCACAGTATCCAGACAATCCGGATCGCGGAGCCGGGCGATATCGCTGCCCCGTTCATTCCCCCCACCTTGGCACGATTCCGTCAGCAATGGCCGGGGGTGCGTTTTGCCGTCAAATCCGGACCATCCGAGGCAATGCTTCGGGATCTCCGACAGGGAAATCTTGAAATCCTGATCGCCCTGGGAACGTCCGGTCCCGCGGTCAATGCGCGGCATCAATGGATGGAGGGCATGACCTGGGTCAGGGGCGTCAATACCAGGATCGATCTCAGTAAACCGATCCCTCTCGTATCGTATGGCGATACATGCGCGTGCCACCGGCTGGCATTAATGGCGCTCAGCGAGGCGGGCCTCGATCATGATCTTGTGTTTGCCGGCTCCAGTTTCATGAGCCTGACGGCTGCCGTGGCCGCCGGCATGGGCGTGATGCCCTATCCGCGCAACCGCAGTCTTGGCGACAATCTGTCGATCTGGGACAGCGGACCGCTGCCGCCGATCCATGATGTCTCCTGCGCGATCTATCTGCGTGACGGCGGCGATCAGGCCCTGCTGGAGCAGGTGGCCGACACGCTCGCCGATGCGCTGAGACCGGGTCTGTCGGCGGGGCATCGTTTCGAGCATGATACGCCGTTGGCGGAATCGGCTTATCTGATCGGCTAGTGTCCCGAATCCGAAGCTCGCCTCATTTTGCAGCACCTCCGAGAGCGAACTTCGGATTCGAAGGACACTGGCAAATTTAAGATTCTTAAGATTCTAGTGCCGTCTGGTTCAGAAATTCGTTTGAGGGACTCGCAGCAACAATGAAGCGAATTTCTAAACCACGACACTAGGGATTCCGGCGATCATCAGGCCTGCGCGAAGCCCGAACGCTGCGCCCATCCGGTCATTCTGGTTTCCAGCATCGCCATCAGCCAGTACATCACGATGCCTTCCACCGCGAGCGCGACCAGTCCCGCGAAAATGAGCGGCACCTGGAATTGCGCCTGCGCCTGCAGCATCAGATTGCCCAGCCCGTAATTGGAGGCGACGCTTTCGGAAATCACGGTACCGACGAAAGCAAGCGTGATCGCGATCTTCAGCGAGCCGAAGAAATAGGGCAGCGAGCGCGGAATGCCCACCTTGCGCATGATGTCGAGCTTGGAGGCGCCGAGCGCCTTCAGGACGTCTTCCAGTTCGGGCTCGATCGTGGCGAGGCCGGTGGCGACGTTGACGACGATCGGAAAAAACGAAATCAGAAACGCGGTGAGAATGGCCGGTATGTAGCCGATGCCGAACCACAGAACGAGGATGGGGACGACGGCGACCTTGGGGATCGCATTGAAGCCGATCAGCAGCGGATAAATTCCGGCATAGATCGTGCGCGACCATCCGACCAGAAGGCCGAGCAGCAATCCGAACCCGACCGCGAGCGCGAACCCGATCAGGGTGGCTTCGAGGGTGATGCGCGAGTTGCGCAGAATCGCCGGCCAATAGTCATAGAACGCGCGGGCGATGGACGTCGGCGGCGGCAGAAAGAATTCCGGAATCTGGAAGATGCGGCATGCGGCTTCCCAGATGACGAACAGGCCGACCGTAAACAGCCACGGCGCCAGGCGGATCATCAGACTGGCGCGCGTCATTGCCGTGCCTTCACGATATGCGCACGCAGGTCATGCACGATGTCCTGAAATTCCTTGGTAAAGGTCACATCGAGGTCGCGCGGGCGCGGAATCTCGATCTTGCGTTCGACCAGGATCCGCCCAGGCCGCGCCGACATGACAAAGACCCGGTCGGCCAGAAAGACGGCCTCGCGCAGGTCGTGCGTGACCAGGATCACCGTGATCTTGCGCGCGGCCTGCAGGTCGCGGATCACGCACCACAGTTCTTCGCGCGTGAAGGCATCGAGCGCGCCGAACGGCTCGTCCAGCATCAGCAGTTCGGGCTCATGGATCAGCGCGCGGCACAGCGAGGTGCGCTGCTGCATCCCGCCCGACAATTGCCAGGGATATTTTGCGCCGAAACCGCCAAGGCCAACCGAAGCCAGGAGCTTCTCCGCGCGCTCGACATATTCCGCTTTCCTGCGCCGGATATCGCTGCGATGCGGCTGCACGATTTCGAGCGGCAGCAGCAAATTTTCCAGCGTCGTGCGCCAGGGCAGCAGAGTCGGCGCCTGGAAGGCCATGCCTGCGATCTTCACCGGCGGGGTGACCGGATTGCCGCCCACGACGACGCTGCCGGCAAACGGGAATAGCAGGCCGGTCACCAGCTTCATCAGCGTGGACTTGCCGCAACCGGAGGGACCGACA
>JAEWCJ010000187.1 GCA_023390695.1 Pseudomonadota bacterium
CATGACTGCGATGTGATTCGCTCAACGTGCGGCATCACATCGATAGTAATTAAGAATTTGTCTGACTAAAATCAGCCTTGGAGTCGGCAGCAAATAAGCTGGCCCGGGGATGAAATGCCAGCGAGCCGCGAATGGCTGGCCGGTTCAGAGCGCCGCTGCCGGGATCAGAACCCAGCAACGGCAGGTGAGTTCTGGGATGCGTGCAAGAGGAGTCGATGAAACTTACCGACATCGGCGATCCGAATTACTTTCACAAGGTCGTGGATTGCCAATGGGCCTGCCCGGCCCACACACCCGTTCCCGAATATATCCGGCTGATCGCGCATGGGCGTTATTCCGACGCCTATATGATCAACTGGAAATCGAACGTGTTCCCGGGAATCCTGGGCCGCACCTGCGACCGTCCCTGCGAGCCGGCCTGCCGACGCGGACGCGTCGAAAAGGATCCTGTCGCGATCTGCCGGCTGAAGCGCGTCGCCGCCGATTACAAGGACGACATTCGCGGGCGGCTGCCGCCACGCGCCGTGCGCAAGAACGGCAGGCGCATCGCGCTCGTCGGCGCCGGACCGGCCTCGCTCACGGTCGCCCGCGATCTCGCCCCACTCGGCTATGAATGCGTCCTGTTCGACGGCGATCCAAAAGCCGGCGGCATGATGCGCACGCAGATTCCGAAATTCCGCTTGCCGGATTCGGTGATCGACGAAGAGACCGGCTATATCCTCGATCTCGGCATCACCTTTCACGGCGGCAAGCGCGTCGACAGCCTCAAGGCACTGCTGGCCGATGGCTATGACGCGGTATTCGTCGGCTCCGGCGCACCGCGCGGCCGCGATCTCGACATTCCCGGCCGCACGGAGGCGGCGAAGAACATCCATATCGGCATCGACTGGCTCTCGTCGGTGTCCTTCGGCCATATCGAGAAGATCGGCAAACGCGTGATCGTGCTCGGCGGCGGCAACACCGCGATGGATTGCTGCCGTTCCGCCCGCCGGCTCGGCGGCGAGGACGTGAAGGTCGTCGTACGTTCGGGTTTTGAGGACATGAAGGCGTCTCCCTGGGAGAAGGAAGACGCCATGCATGAAGACATCCCGATCCACAATTACCTCGTGCCGAAGGAATTCACGCACGAGAACGGCAAGCTCACCGGCGTCGTCTTCGAAAAGGTCAGGGCCGAATACGACGACAAGGGCCGCCGCAAGCTCGTGCCGTCAGGCGAGCCCGACCAGCACTTCCCCTGCGATGACGTGCTGGTCGCGGTCGGACAGGAAAACGCCTTTCCCTGGATCGAGCGCGACATCGGCATCGACTTCGACAAATGGAACATGCCGGTCGTCGACGAGACGACCTTCGCCTCGACCCATCCGAAGGTCTTCTTCGGCGGCGACGCCGCCTTCGGGCCGAAGAACATCATCTGGGCGGTAGCGCATGGCCACGACGCCGCGCTCTCGATCCACCGCATGCTGTCGGGCGAGGACATCAAGGACCGTCCGCTGCCCGAAGTGAGGATCGAGAGCCAGAAGATGGGCATCCACGAATGGTCCTACGACAACGAGATCGCGCCCGACCCGCGCTATCGTGTTCCGTTGCGCGACAAGGTGGCCGCGCTCAAGGACATCCGGGCCGAGGTGGAGCTCGGTTACGATCCAAGGCTGGCGCTCGGCGAGGCCGACCGCTGCCTGAATTGCGACGTGCAGACGGTGTTCACCGGCCAGCTCTGCATCGAATGCGACGCCTGTGTTGATATCTGTCCGATGGACTGCATCACCTTCACGCAGAATGGCGCGGAGGATGAATTGCGGACACGGCTGAAGGCTCCGGCGAAGAATCTGAGCCAGGATCTCTACGTCGCCGACAATCTGAAGACCGGTCGCGTCATGGTGAAGGACGAGGACGTCTGCCTGCATTGCGGGCTGTGCGCCGAACGGTGTCCGACCGGCGCCTGGGACATGCAAAAGTATCTGATTTCGATGACTCACGCAGGTGACAGAAAATGCCAGGCGGTCCGATCAGCAGCGTAAACGATTTCGTCGTCCGCTTCGCAAATGTGAACGGATCGGGCTCCGCCAGCGCCAATGAGATGTTCGCCCGCGCCATCATGCGCATGGGCGTGCCGGTGTCGCCTCGCAACATCTTCCCCTCCAACATCCAGGGATTGCCGACCTGGTACGAGGTGCGGGTCACCGAGGCCGGTCATCTCGGCGCCCGCGGCGGCGTCGATTTCATGGTGGCGATGAACCCGCAGACCTTCGACAAGGATATGGCCGGCATCGAGCCGGGCGGGTATCTGCTCTATGATTCGACCAAGCCCCTGCCCGCCTCGGCGTTCCGCGACGACATCACGGTCATCGGCGTGCCGCTGACCGCGATCTGCAATCGCGAATATACCGATCCGCGTCAGCGGCAATTGTTCAAGAACATCATCTATCTCGGCGTGCTGTCGGCCCTGTTCGACATGGACGTCAAGGTGATCGAGACGCTGATCGGCGAGCAATATAAAGGCAAGGACAAGCTGATCGGGCCGAACATTCATGCCTTGCAGCTCGGCCGCGATCATGCGCTGCTCAACCTGACCTGCCCGATCGGGCTGCGCGTGCAGAAAGCCGATAAGGTCGGCGATCGCATCTTCATCGAAGGCAATTCGGCGGCCGCCCTGGGCGCTGTCTATGGCGGCGCCACCGTCTGCGCCTGGTATCCGATCACGCCGTCATCTTCGCTCGCCGACGCGTTCACCCGCTATTGCGGGAAATACCGCGTCGACGAGAACGGAAACGCCAAATATGCGATCGTCCAAGCCGAGGATGAACTCGCCTCGATCGGCATGGTCATCGGCGCCGGCTGGAACGGCGCGCGCGCCTTCACCGCAACGTCGGGGCCCGGCATTTCCCTGATGCAGGAATTCATCGGCCTGTCCTATTTTGCGGAAATTCCGGCGGTGATCTTCAACGTACAGCGTGCCGGCCCCTCCACCGGCATGCCGACGCGCACCCAGCAATGCGATCTCTTTTCCTGCGCCTATGCCTCGCATGGCGACACCAAGCACGTGATGTTGTTTCCCGAGGATCCGCGCGAGGCCTTCGATTTCGGCGCGCTGTCCTTCGATCTCGCCGACCGCCTGCAAACCACGATCTTCGTCATGCTCGATCTCGATATCGGCATGAACCACCGGCTTTGCGCGCCACTGCAATGGGACGTCAGCCGCGTCTATGACCGTGGCAAGGTGATGACCGCGGCAGAACTGGAGGCCGGCAAGGATTTCGGGCGCTATCTCGACGTGGACGGCGACGGCATCCCGTTCCGCACTTATCCCGGCACCCATCCGACCAAAGGCTCCTTCTTCACCCGCGGAACCTCGCGCGACCGCTACGCCAAATACACCGAGGAAGGCGGACCTTACGTCGACAACATGCAGCGCCTGCTGCGCAAGTTCGAGAGCGCCAAGGATATCGTCCCGCGGCCGCTGATCGCGAATGCGTCGAAAGCGAGCCGCTATGGCGTCATCTATTTCGGCTCGACCTCGCCGGCGATGGACGAGGCGATCGAGTTGATCGAGGCCAAGGGTCATCATCTCGACCGCATGCGCATCCGCGCCTTCCCGTTCCATTCCAGCGTCGCCAGTTTCATCGCCGATCACGATTTCGTCTTCGTGGTGGAGCAGAACCGCGACGCGCAGATGCGCTCGCTGATCGTCAACGAATGCGGCGTCGACCCGGTGCGCCTGGTGCCGATCCTGCATTATGACGGCACGCCGATCACCGCACGCTTCATCACCAAGGCGATCGGGGAACATCTCGATCAGCTCACCGTCGCGCCCATGCGGAAACTGGTGTCATGACCTATCTCGCCAAACCCAAATTCCACCATCCCGACCTGCCGAAAAACACGCTCGGCTACACCCACCGCGACTATGAAGGCACGGTGTCGACGCTGTGCGCCGGATGCGGACACGATTCCATCACGGCCGCCATCATCGAGGCCTGTTTCGAATTGTCGATCGAGCCGCACCGGGTCGCGAAGATCTCCGGCATCGGCTGCTCGTCAAAGACGCCGACCTATTTTCTCGGCAATTCGCACGGCTTCAATTCCGTGCATGGCCGCATGCCGTCGGTGCTCACCGGCGCCAATCTCGCCAACCGCGATCTGATCTATCTCGGCGTTTCCGGCGACGGCGACAGCGCTTCCATCGGCTTCGGCCAATTCGCCCACTCGCTGCGGCGCGGCGTCAACATGCTCTACATCGTCGAGAATAACGGCGTGTACGGGCTGACCAAGGGGCAGTTTTCCGCCACCGCCGACCGCGGCTCGAAATCGAAGCGTGGCGTCATCAACACCGACAATTCGATCGATCTGGCAGCCATGGCCCTGCAGCTCGGGGCCACCTTCGTCGCCCGCTCCTTCTCCGGCGACAAGACGCAGCTCGTGCCGATCATCAAGGCCGCCATCGAGCATCAGGGCGCGGCGTTCGTCGACGTGATCTCGCCGTGCGTCGCCTTCAACAATCACGCCGGCTCGACCAAGAGCTTCGACTATGTGCGCGAGCATAACGAGGCGGTGAACCGCCTCGACGTGATTCCGGCACGCGCGCCGATTGCGGTCAATTATCCGGAAGGTGCCGTGCAGATCGTCGAGCAGCATGACGGATCGAAACTCGCGCTGCGCAAGCTCGGCGCCGATTATGACCTGCATGATCGTACGGCGGCGATGTCATTCCTGCAGCGGCACGCGGCGACGGGGCAGATCGTGACCGGGGTGCTGTTCATCGACGAAAACCCGCAGGACCTGCACCACCATCTCAAGACGGCGGATGCGCCGCTCAATACCTTGTCCGAAAAGGAGCTGTGCCCCGGCTCGGCGACGCTGGCGAAGATCAACGCCGGGCTGCGGTGAACTGCGGCTGCGGTACTTGTTCCGACTGCAGGTCCAGCCGCAAGGTCAGGCAGAAGGCCGCGCCGCCGCTGCGCAGGAACGAGCCGAGAGGTACCGTTACGACGCCGTAGCCGCGCGCCTCGAGCTCGGCGCGCAGGCGCGGGCCACAGGCCGACATGACCAGCGTGCCGTCAACGCAGACCGCATTGGCGGCCAGCCGGCTGGCATCGTCCCTGTCGATCTCGATGCGATCGGATCGCGCGACACGCTGCCGGATCACCGCCCGGCCTTCCGCCGTAAAGGCCTCCGGCACATACATGACCTCGCCACGCGGCAGCGGGCACAAGGCCGTGTCGAGGTGGTAAAAGCGTGGGTCGCCCAATTCCAGCGGAGTCACGTCGGCGTCGAACATGTTCTCGACCACCGACCGTGCGGCGGCGTCGGAACGCGGCCCATATCCCAGCCAGAACATCCTGCGGGCGCGATCCCAGACGCAATCGCCGGCCCCTTCCAGCAGGATACCGTCCGGCAGGCTGCGTACGGAATCGATCAGGCCGCGCGCCTGCAGCGACTGGAAGGCGGCGCGGTAATGGCTTTCCTCGCCCTGCCGCTGCGGAAAGCGGAACCGTGCCAGCAGCGCCTTGCTGTCGAGCACCACGGCGGAATTCGCCGTGAAGACGAGATCGGGGACACCGTGCGCGGCGGGCACGAGGTCGATCCTGGCACCAAGACCGACGAGCGCTTGCTGCAATCCGATCCATTCGCGGTGCGATTGTGCGGCGAGCGCGCGTTCCTCCTGCACCCAATCGCGCGGGTTCATCCAGGGATTGATTGCGTAGACCACCCCGAAATGTTCGGGACGGCACATCAGGAAGCGCGGTGCCTCGACTTTCATGGCCTCAGCCCCTCTCTCACCATGCCTTCACGCCACCGCCGGTTGCCGTGTCCAGGCGATTTCGTTGAGCGTCTCCTCGAAGACATCGAGCGCGAAATTGAGATCGGCGCGCGCGATCACCAGCGGCGGCGCGAGGCGGACCACGGTCTCGTGCGTGTCCTTCGACAACACCCCCTTCGCCATCAGGCGGTGGCAGACATCGCGCGCACTCGCAAATTCCGGATCGATCTCCGCCCCCGCCCAGAGGCCGCGCCCGCGCACCTCTTTCAGCACCGGGCTCCGAATCGCCTGCAATCGCTCGTGCATATGCGCGCCGAGGATACGGCTGCGTGCCACCAGCCCTTCCTCCTGAATGACCCGCAAGGCCTCGAGACCGACGGCGGCGGCGAGCGGATTGCCGCCGAAGGTGGAGCCATGCGATCCGGGCGTGAACACATCCATCACCTCGGCGCGGGCGACAAAGGCAGAGACCGGCAATACACCGCCGCCCAAGGCCTTGCCGAGAATGACGCCGTCCGGAAGGATGCGGTCATGCCGGAAGGCGAACCAGTCGCCGGCGCGGCCCAGGCCTGACTGCACCTCGTCGAGGATCAGGAGCATATCATGTGCGTCGCAGAGCTTGCGCAGCCCGGCCAGGTAGCCGGCCGGCGGCACGACGATGCCGCCCTCGCCCTGGATCGGCTCGATCAGGATCGCGGCCGTGTTCCGCGTGATCGCGCGCTGCATCGCTGCAAGGTTGCCGAACGGCACCGCGCGGAAGCCGGGCGTGAACGGACCAAAGCCATCGCGGTAGTCCGGTTCGGAGGAAAAGCCGACAATGGTTGTGGTGCGGCCGTGGAAATTGCCCTCGGCGACGATGATCTCGGCACGGTCGCGGGGAATGCCCTTGACCCGATACCCCCAGCGGCGTGCCGCCTTGATCGCGGTTTCCACCGCCTCGGCGCCGGTATTCATCGGCAACGCCGCATCGAGGCCGGTGCGCTTGCACAGTTCCGCCAAGAACGGTCCGAGCCGGTCGTTGTAAAAGGCACGCGATGGAACGGCGAGCCGCCGTGCCTGCGCTTCCAGCGCGGCCAAAATACGCGGATGGCCATGTCCATGACTCGCTGCCGAATAGGCGCTCATCATGTCGATGTAGCGTCGGCCCTGCACATCCCAGAGATGCGCGCCGGAACCGCGCGTCAGCACGACGGGCAGCGGCTCATAGTTGCGCGCGGCATAATTGCCTTCCAGTTCGAAGGGGGTCATGTTTCACCTCTGCGAACAATCTGGAGATTCATCGTCGCCAAAGCGGCCGAAATGGAGACTGCAGACGACAATTTCGGCTGTGCTTGAATATGCACACGACAGAAACGGCTGTAGGCGAGTTAAAGACGCCTGCCGCCAGCCCGAGCTGAGGGAGTCAGCAATGATGCAGGATAGCCGGTGAAGCGGCGCACCGGACGCAGGGCGATGTGGCTGACGATGCGCGCCACGCCAAGATCCGGATCGTCGATCAGATCCGTGGTCAGGGTTTCATAGCGGGCGAGATCGCTGCAGACGAAGCGCGCCAGATAATCGAGATCGCCGCTGACCTCCCAGCATTCGACGACCTCCTCGATTTCGGTCAGCCGTTTCTCCAGGCGATCCTGCCGCCCCTGCCGTTCCAGGACAATTTCGGCGAAGATCGTCACCGGATTGGACAGGCGTTCGAGCGCCAGCACCGCCTGATATCCCGTAATCATGCCCGCCGCCTCAAGCCGGCGCACCCGTTCCAGGCAGGGCCGCGGCGTCAGCCCGACCAGGCCGGCCAACTTCTGAATGGTCATGCGTCCATTGCGCTGGAGCGCGGCCAGAATCTTGATGTCGATCCGGTCCAGGGCGGGCGGACGCTTGGCCATGACGGTTCCGTGTCTTATGCGGTCGCGTCAGCCTAGCAGAACCGGCGCCTTTTCATGCGGCGGGCACCTGCGCCGTAGTGTCCCTCGCACCCGCGTCCGGCGATATCATCTGCGTTGGCCGCATTTCAGCGCTCGCGATGGTATTGCGGCCCTGCTTCTTGGCGGCAGAGAGCTGCCGGCCGGCCGACGCGACGAGATCCGGGAGGTGTACCTGCGGGCAGATAGGCGGTCGCGGTTCCGATGCTGAACGTCAGGCAGGCGCCGGGCGGCAAGGCCGGCCAGGAATAACCAGCGGGTCAGTTGGCGCAGCTCCGGGTATAGGCCCCGATCTGGCCGGCACCCACGCCGCTGGCTCCGCCAGCCTGAATGCAATTCAGCGTGCGGTCCTGGAAGGATTGCCCGGGCGGCCGCGCAGGCGTGATCGCGGGGCCTGTATTGCTGGTGACGCCCGGCACGATCATCGGCGGCGATCCGGGCTGCCCCAAGGGCTTCGCCGGGGCGACGCGCGGGGCACGTCCAAGCGGCGTCAGCGGCGACTGATGAGGATTGGCCAGCCACGGCTCAGGTTGCGACGCGCTGCGCATCCCCGGCTCGTTCATGATCGAATAAGGATAGCCCCGCGTGGCCTTCTGCTTCTTGCGTTTCGCGGCGTCCGCGTAGGCAGTAAGCGCCAGCACAATAATCGCGGTCAAGGCAATGATCTTACCTGCGCGCATGGAGTGTCCCGCTTACGACAAATGCCATTGAGCTCACATAACAACGCCAGGCAGCAAAACCAGATCCGCCCAGCGTCATGAGTTATCGTCATGGCCCGCCCCCCGACGGGGTCATTCTTCAGGCGAATCCTCGATCGGATCATAGCGCTTGGCATCGAACCCAAGCAGGTTCCAGCTCTGCTGCATATGCGGTGGTAACGGCGCCGTGACGTCGATGGTGCCGCCGCGCGGATGCGGCACCGCGATCCGCCGGGCCAGGAGATGCAATTTGTTCTGCAGGCCGCCCGGCAATTCCCAGTTCTCGACGTTGAAGTATTTCGGGTCTCCGACAATGGGATGCTGGATATGCGCCAGTTGCACGCGCAACTGATGCGTGCGGCCGGTGACCGGCTTCAGCGACAGCCAGGCAAGTTTGTGTGCGGCTGTTTCCACCACCGCGTAATAGGTGATCGCGTGGCTCGCGCCCTCTTCGCCGTGTTTGGCGACGCGCATGATCGAATCGTCCTCCCGCTCTTCCTTGGCGAGATAGGTCGAAATCCGTCCCTGTTTCGGCTTCGGCACGCTCGGGACCAAGGCCCAATAGATCTTGCGTGCCGAGCGCGACCGGAACGTCTTGGCGAGCGCAGCCGCCGAGAAGCGGTTTTTCGCGATCAGAAGACAGCCGGCCGTGTCCTTGTCGAGCCGGTGCACCAGACGCGGACGCTGACCGTCGCGAGCGGTGAGCACGGCAAGCATTCCATCGATATGGCGTGTGGTGCCGGAACCGCCCTGCACGGCGAGGCCCATCGGCTTGTTCAGCATCATCACGTCGTCGTCTTCGTAGAGCGTGATGGATTTCAGGAAGGCCTTGGTCTCCTCGTCTTTCGGCGAGCCGGGCCGCGGCGGCGGCGCCTCCAGCCGCAGCGGCGGAATGCGCACGGTCTGGCCG
>JAEWCJ010000025.1 GCA_023390695.1 Pseudomonadota bacterium
CGGCCTACTGACATGCCCAGGTCGGCTATCGCCGACCTGGGAGGCGGGACATCCAGTAATCACGGTATTGTCTGCGGGGTCTGGATCGCCCGGTCAAGCCGGGCAATGACATATTCGCTACCGTGCCACAATCGGCTGCGCTTCTAGCGCGGGCGCGCGCAGCGGAACGCCCTCGAACATGGAGCCTTCCTCGAACCAGGATTTCGGTGCCGGCTGGCCCCACAGCGTCTGCCGTTGCGGGTCACGCAGCGACCAGCGATAAGGTTCGAGGTCCGGATCGACCGTCAGGTAATCCGAGGTGAACAGCTCGACGCGGTGATTGTCGGGGTCGCGCGTATAAAGGAAGAAGGCGTTCGAAATGCCGTGCCGGCCCGGTCCGCGCTCCATGCTGGAGAGAAAGCCGGACGACGCCATGACGTCGCAGATATGCAGGATGTCGAGCGCGCTCGCCGTCCAGGCCCCGAGATGATGCAGGCGCGGTCCGGCGCCGTTGGTGAAGGCGAGGTCGTGCACGTTGCCCTTGCGGTGCATCCACACCGCCCAAAGCTTGGCATCCTCGCCGTCGGTCTCGGTATATTCGGTGAGGCGGAAGCCGATCTCGTTGTAGAATTCGTATGACGCCTGTACGTCCGGCGTGAAGCAATTGACGTGGTCGATGCGCTGGATGCGCGCCCCGCGATGTTGCGCGTAGTTGCGGATCATGCATTCGGCCTGATCCATGCGGAAATAGAATTCCAGAGGCGTGCCGAATATGTCGCAGGTGCGCAGCGTGCGCCCCTGATGCGGCAGGTCCGGGAACGAGGTCGGAAAGCCCTTGTGCGCGAACCAGAAGGCGGCGCGGTCGAGGTCTTCCTCGCTCGCCACCTTGAATCCGAGCGCATGCACCTGCGGTTCGCCAGTCTTGCGCAGCACGATCGAGTGGTGGTTACGCTCTTCGACCGCGCGCAGATAGAGCGCATCCCCGGTCTCTTCGGTGATCAGATAGCCGAGGCAATCGACATAGAAAGCCCTTGATTTTGCAATGTCGCGCACGCCGAAATCCACGTGGCTGACCCGCACAATGTTGAAGGGCGGAGAGAAATTCGGCTTCACGACAGGCATGCTGGTCTCGCTTTCGTGTCCCCGGCTCGGTGCGAAGTGTGGCTAGGTCCCGATTTTTGGTATCTTGTGATTATCGAGTGCGATCGCGATATTCTTCGTTTCCATGTAGAAGTCGAAGGAGTAATCGCCGCCGTCGCGGCCGATGCCCGACGCCTTGACGCCGCCGAACGGCGTCGGCAGATGGCGCACATTCTCCGAGTTGACCCACACCATGCCGGCTTCGACCTTCTGCGCGATGCGGTGCGCGCGCCCGACATCTCCGGTCCAGATATAGGCGGCGAGGCCATAGCGGACGTCGTTGGCTATCTCGAGCGCGTCCGTTTCGTCCGCGAACGGGATCATCGTTAGCACCGGCCCGAAAATCTCGTCCTGTGCGATCTTCATCGCCGGTTGTGCCTGCGTATACAGCGTCGGCTCGACGAAATTGCCGGCTGGATTGATCTGCTCGCCATTGGCGCGGTTTCCCCCAACTGCAATCATGGCGCCGTCCTCGCGCGCGACCTTGACATAGCTCAAGACCTTTTCGACATGCCGCGCGTGAATGAGCGGTCCGATCTCGGTCGCGGGATCGAGCGGATGACCAACCTTGATCTTCTTCACGCGTTCGGCCGCCTTTCGGGAAAATTCCTCATAGATCGAGGCTTCCACCAGCGCGCGGCTGGATGACGTGCAGCGTTCGCCGTTCAGCGAATAGATCATGAACAGGCAGGCATCCAGCGCGCGGTCGAGGTCGGCGTCGGCAAATACGATCACCGGGTTCTTGCCGCCGAGTTCGAAATGCACGCGCTTCAGCGTCGGGCCGCCCTGCTGCATGATCAGCGAGCCGGTGGCGCTTTCACCGACAAAGCCGATGGCCTTGATGTCCGGATGTTCGGTGAGCGCCTTGCCCGCCTCTTCGCCGAATCCGTGCACCACATTGAGCACGCCCGCCGGCAATCCGGCTTCGAGGCATATTTCCGCCAGCAGCGTGGCGGTGAGGGGGGACCATTCCGCCGGCTTGTGAACGACCGTGCAGCCGGCCGCGAGCGCGGGCGCGATCTTCCAGGTCGAGAGCATGAACGGCGTGTTCCAGGGCGTGATGACGCCCACGGGGCCGATCGGCTGACGAATGGTGTAGTTCAGATGCGTGCCAGTCGGCAGCGACAGGCCGTCGGCGGCGCTCGGCGCACGGTCGGCATAGAAGCGAAAGTTTTCGGCGCCGCGCAATGCCGCTTTCGACATGTAGCGGATCGGCTGTCCGGTATCCATGCATTCGACGTAAGCAATCTCTTCGGCGCGCGCCTCGATGGCATCGGCGATCCGGTGCAGGATCTCACGCCGCTCTTCACCGCTGGTGTGGCTCCAGGCGGTGCGGAATGCCTTCATCGCTGCTTTCGCAGCGCGGTCGATGTCGACCACGCTGCCGCGAGCGATATTCGCGAGAAGTGAATTGTCGACCGGTGACAGCGTCTCGAATGTCTCGTTGCTGCCGGCGTCCGGTCGGCCGTCAATCAGATGCGGAACGGTGCCGTTGCGAAAACGACTGAGGTAGCCGCCGGCCCTGGCAATCGCGGTGTCGAGCGCGCTCATGCGGATGCCTGTACCTGGTTAATCCTCCGCCGGTTGGTGGAGGGATGCCTGTCAGCGTTTACGCGGCCTTCTCCGAGCCGCTGCGGACGGTGTTCTTGCGCGCGGTGATGTTGTCGATCTCTTCCATCTCCACGGCGAGCGCGATGGCGTGCGTCGCATAGGCGCGCTGCAGATTTTTGTCGGCGGCTGCCAGCAGTGTATCCGCCAGCTTCGTACGGACGTCATCGCTGCGGCCGATGCGCAGCCGCTTGGTGATGTGCACAAACGCATTGCGCGGGTCGCCGTCCGCGACCCGGAAGACATCGCGCCGCTTGGCGCGTGTGCGGATCGCTGCGACCTCAGCCACGCCGCTGTCGACAACGACCTGATGCAGGCTGTCGACCAGCCGCTGGACATCGAGGCTGCCGTCGAGATTGGCGGAATATTCGACTATGACATGCGGCATGGGCTATTCCTCCTGCGGTCCTTTCCGGAAGCGTTGACGCGCTCCTCTTCGGACACTTAACATGTTAACCATCCGGCCGCCCTTTGCGTCAAGCCGGTCGCACAAGCTGCGTGCCAACGCAGCAGTCATGTCGGAGGGCCGTCCGATGCTATTGCCGCTTGATCGTCTGAAAGGTTCGATCCCGCCATTGCTCACGCCGTTCAGGGACGGTGAAGTGGATTACGACACCTATGCGCGCCTCGTTCAGATGCAGATCGGCGAGGGTTCGCACGGTATTCTGGTCAATGGCACGACGTCGGAGCCGGCGACGTTGACGACCGAAGAGCGCAACCGGCTGGTTACGCTCACGCTTGAGATCGTGCAAGGGCGTGTGCCGGTGGTCGCCGCTACCGGCTCGCAATCGATCTGGGAAACGAAGATACTCACCGAACATGCGGCCAAGGCCGGCGCCGATGCGGTTCTGATCGTCACGCCCTATTACACGCGGCCGCCGCAGCGCGGCATCATCGCTTATTATCTCGAGGTGATGCGCGGTATCGATCTCCCGTGGATGATCTATCACATCCCCGGCCGCGCCGCGATCGACGTCAAGATCGATACGGTCAGGGAGCTGAAGGACAAGTCGCCGAATTTTGTCGGCATGAAGCACGCTTCGCTGGATCTGGATTTTGTCACCGAATGCCTTGCCGCGGTCGGGGATGATTTCCGCATCTTCGTCGGGCTTGAGGAACTGTCGTTTCCGATGATGGCCATTGGCGCCTGCGGTCTGATGAATGCGGCAGGCAATTTGCGTCCGCGCGTATTGTCGGAAATGTGCGAAGCGGTCTGGCGCGGTGATCTGCAGACCGCGCAGGAGCTGCATCATCGTCTGCATGGCCTGAACAAGGCCATCTTCTACGATACCAATCCGATCCCCATCAAATACATGGCCAAGCGCCTCGGACTCATTCCCCACAACGAACATCGTCTGCCGATGATGCCGGCGACGCCTGAACTCGAAAAGCGGCTCGACTCCGTGCTAGCCAAGGCCGGTCTTCTCTCCTCCCAGGAAGCTGCTGAATGAAAATCGCAAGTTACGTGGTGCGCGGCCGGCCGAGCTATGGCGCTGTGGTCAATGACGGTATTGTCGATCTGCGCTCGCGGTTGCCGCGGTTCAAATCGGTTCTCGATGTTTTGAAAGCGGGTGCGCTCGCGGAACTGCAGGCCTCCGCCACCGGCGTGCGGCCGGATTTCGCACTTTCCGAGGTGCAGCTTCTGCCGCCCGTGGTCGCTCCGGAAAAGATCCTCTGCATTGGGGTGAATTATGCCAACCGCAATGCCGAGTATAAAGACAGCTCCGAACAGCCGAAATATCCGAGCATGTTCCTGCGGGTGCCGGATTCCTTCGTCGGCCATGACCGGCCGATCGTGCGGCCGCCGGAATCCGGGCAGCTTGATTACGAGGGCGAGATCGTGCTGGTGATCGGCCGGCATGGCCGCCGCGTGCCGAAGGAAAGCGCGCTCGGCTATATCTGCGGATACACGTTATGCAATGAAGGCACCAGCCGCGACTGGGTGCGCCATGGGAAATTCAACGTCACCCAGGGCAAGAATTTCGACCGCACCGGCAGCATCGGCCCGTGGATGGTGACCGCTGACGAGATCGATCCGGCGAGGCCGTTGCATCTGACGACGAGGGTCAATGGAGAAATCCGGCAGGACGATACGACCACGAATCTGATCTTCGATTTCGCCGCCTTGATTGCCTATGTCACGACATTCATGACTATCAAGCCAGGCGACATGATCGTGACCGGAACGCCTGTCGGCGCCGGTGCCCGGTTCGATCCGCCGCGCTGGCTTATTCCGGGCGATATCGTTGAGGTGTCGGTTCCGGAGATCGGCACTTTGCGCAACGACGTGATCGACGAAAAATGACCGTTCCGCGCTTGAGCCCCTTCGAGCGTTCGTTGCCGATGCAACTGATGCTGGCGCGTGAGGCGGTGATGCAGCGCTTTCGTCCGCATCTGACGGCGCGCGGATTGACCGAGCAGCAATGGCGGATCATCCGCGCACTCAATGAGGTTGCCGAGCTTGAAATCGTCGAACTCGGTAAGTCATGCTGTCTGCATGCGGCAAGCCTTTCCCGTATCCTCCCGAAACTGGAGGCCGATGGGCTGATCTCCCGCCGTAGCAACAGGAGCGACCAGCGCCGGGTGATCGTGTCGCTGACTGCCAAAGGCCGGCGTCTGTTCGCTGCTATCGCGCCGCAATCGGAAGCGATCTATGCGGAGTTGGCGCGCGATATCGGTCCGGCACGGCTCGAACAGATCTACGGACTGCTGGACGACGTGATCGGGACGCTCGGGCGGCGCAAGTCGCGCCGGTCTGCTGCGGCACGCTCGGGCGTTTCCGCCAAACGCGCGACGCCTGTGCGGTCATGAACTAAGCGTGATTGAACGGCACGTGCCGCACCGGAATAGACGTCGTTAGCCGGGGTTCCTCTCAGGTCTATGCCGCAACAGCGGATATCGGATTCGGGAGGATTACATGATCGCAAGAAGTTCGATCGTCCTCGTGGGTGCAGCGTTCCTGGCATTGATGGTCGCATTCGCCCATCAGGCACAAGCACAGCAGCCGCAGAATGTGCGCGTCCGCGGTGAGATCACCGCAGTCGACGGCCCTGTGCTTACGGTCAAGGCACGGGATGGCGCCGAACTGAAGATCAGGCTCGCCGACAATGCCGCGGTGTCCGGCATCGTCAAGACCGAGCTCGCGGACATCAAGACGGGCTCCTATATCGGCGTATCGGCGATGCCGCAGCCGGACGGCAGCCAGCGCGCGCTGCATGTTCACATTTTCCCCGAGGCCATGCGCGGCACCGCCGAAGGGCATTTCCCCTGGGACGCACGGCCGAGCAGCACCATGACCAATGCAACGGTCGCCCAGACGGTGGCAGGTGTCGACGGGCAGACCATCACCGTCAAATACAAGGACGGCGAGAAGAAGATCGTGGTGCCACCGGAAGCGCCGATCGTCACCTATGTTCCGGGCGACAAGGGCGATCTCAAACCCGGCGCAAAAATCTTCATCGTCGCCGCGCAAAAGCAGCCGGACGGTACGTTGTCGGCCGCGCGGATTTCCGTCGGTCGTGATGGTCTGACGCCGCCGATGTGATGTTTCCGTATCCGGCGCAGCTCACATCTCTCCGGCGATGTGGCGTTTGCGGATGCGGCGCACGAGCCACCAGATGAAGAGCACTGCCAGCGGCACGAATGCCGCCGTCGCGTAGCTCGGCTCGATATGCACAAAGCCGGCATCGTGCGCGCCCTTGACCAGATAGCCGAACAGTCCCACCACATAATAGCTGATTGCCGCGACCGACAATCCTTCGACGGTCGCCTGCAGCCGCAATTGCAGGCGCGTCCGCGTGTTCATCGATTGCAGCAATTCCTGGTTCTGCCGCTCCTGCTCGACATCCACGCGTGTGCGCAGCAAATTCGCGGTGCGTGCCAGCTTGCGGGAGAGGTTCGCCTGCCGCTCCTCCGTGGTGATGCAGGTTCGCATTGCCGGCGCCATGCGGCGCGCCAGAAACGACGACCATGTCGGCAGGCCGCCGACCTTGCGTTCGCCGATCGTCTGCAGCCGCAGTTTGACAATCTCGTCATAGGCGCGGCTGGCGCCGAAGCGGAACAGGCTTTGCATCGCGCCGGCCTCGAGCTCGGCGGCGAGCGCGGTCAGTTCGTCGAGCAGGCGGTGATTGTCGGCCAGAGCATGCGCTTCACGCATCTCGTTGGTGACCTCCGCCAGCCGCCGCTCGATGCGGTTGATCGATGGCGCGAGCTGCTGCGCCTTCGGCAGGCCGAGCAAAGCGAGCGTGCGATAGGTCTCCAGTTCGATCACGCGCTGCACCAGCGCGCCGGCGCGCTCGGTCCCCAGCCCGCGATCGATGAGCAATATACGCACGAAGCCGGCGGGATCGGGCTGAAAGTCGGTGGCGTAGACAGCCGTGCCGTCGGAATTTTCCGCGACGGCAAGGCTTGCCCGCTGGAACAGCCGCTCGGGCGAGGTGCGCTCGGCGCCGTCCGCCACCAGGTGCAGATCGATGGCAACGAGCAGCGGCCCTGGTTGCGGAACGAGCGCCATCGGCCCCGCGAGCAGAGAGGCCGGTGGGTGAAACGGCGCCGCGTCCGAGTCGGCCGGCAATTCCCAAGTATAGGTCGTGAATTCCGAATGCTGTTCCCAGCGCAGGACGGTTGTGCCGAAGGCGACGCGATGATGCTTGGCGGACGGCTCCGGAGGCGGCAGTCCGCGCTGCATGCATAATTCGGCGAGTGCCGCCTGATCTGTGAGAGCGGGCTTGCCCGGCGTATCGAAGGCGAAATGCAGGACACGGGCCGGCGTTGCAAGCGGCGTGAACGGGCGCGCGTGCACTTCGCCAAGAATGGCGGCACGTAAGGCATGCGGGGCAAGCTGTATCGTCTTGCTCTCTCCGATCGCCACGTTGACGCTCGCGTCCATGGCTGAGGCGTCGCACGGACTTGTGACGTTGACAAGACCCGAAGCGATTACGAGGGATGGGATTGTTCATCGGGTCGCGCGATTTGGTTGCGTTTGAAACGAATGCCCAGCGACTTGATCCGCGAGGCGAGCGTTGTCGGTTTAACGTCGAGCAGTTCGGCAGCGCCGCCGCGTCCAAAGATCTTTCCGCGACAGGTTTCGAGCGCGGCAAGAATATTGGCACGGTCGCGATCGCGCCGCTCTTCCTCAGTCATCACCGCCAAGCGAATGCCGGCGCCAGGAGCGGGACTTGTGCGCCGCGCAATGCTGGGCTCCGGCAGGTCGAGACGAATGCGGCCATTGCGCGCCAGGATGGCGGCGCGCTCGATGACATTCTCCAGTTCGCGCACATTGCCGGGCCAGTCATACTGGAGCAGGCGGCGAACGTCGCCCTCCGTCAGCCGCAGGTCGCTGGTCTTGAGCTTGCGGCCGGCGCCACGCAGAAAGTGCGCCGCGAGCAGTGAAATGTCCTCGGAGCGTTCGCGCAGGGGCGCCGACTCGATGGGGAATACGTTGAGGCGGAAATAGAGATCCTCGCGAAAGCGTCCGCGCCGCACCTCGTGCTTCAAATCCCGGTTGGTCGCGGCGATGATCCGCACCGCGATCTTGCGTGTCCGGTTTTCTCCCGCACGTTCGAACAGACCGTCCTGCAGGACGCGCAGCAATTTGCCTTGCAATTCAAGCGGAATTTCTCCCACTTCGTCGAGAAACAGCGTGCCGCCATCGGCAAGCTCGAAGCGTCCGATGCGGTCGCGCGTCGCGCCGGCAAACGCTCCTTTGACATGACCGAAGAATTCGCTTTCGAAGAGTTCGCGCGATATTGCGGCACAGGTAACACGGATAAGCGGGCGGTGATTGCGGCTTCCTGCGTCGTGAATGGCGCGCGCGATCAGTTCCTTTCCAGTGCCGGACTCTCCGGTGATCAGGACGGTGGCGTCGGTGGGCGCCACCAGCTCGACCTGCCGCAGGATTTTCTGCACGGCGGCGCTGCGCCCGATGATGCCGTGCCGATTGGTCTCGATGCGGATCTCTTCCTGCAAATACGCGTTTTCGAGTTCAAGCCGCTCACGCAGGTGATCCACTTCGTTCAGCGCGGCGCGCAGCTTTTCATCGGCCTCGTGGCGCTGCGTGACGTCGCGGAAGACGATAACTGCGCCGACGACATTGCCGCGTTCGCGGATCGGCGTAGATGTGTACTCGACCCAGAATTTCGTGCCGTCCTTGCGCCAGAAAACTTCATTCTCCACGTGGTGTACGATGCCGTCGCGAAACGCTGCGTAAACCGGACAATCATGGTCGTGATAATGTGAGCCGTCTGAATGTGTATGATGCACGGTCGAGTGCATGTCGCGGCCGCCCAGCTCCTCGGCGCGCCAGCCGAGCATGCGTTCGGCGGCCGGATTGACGAAGGTCGTCTTGCCATCGGCATTGACGCCATAAATGCCTTCGCCGGCAGCACGCAGGATGAGCTGGTTTTCCCGCTCGATCTCGCGGAAGAAACGTTCTATCCGCTGCCATTCGGCAATGCCGCCGCGCACATAGAAGTCGGCTTCGATATCGATGGCTCGGCGTCTCCGCTCGGCCAGGTCGCTCATGCTCAGCAGCAGCAGTGGGCCTTTGCCGCTCGGCAGCGTGCTTCCCACATATTCAACCGCCAACTCGCCACCGGCCGCATGTCGCGGCGAGAGCGTGTGCGTCCAGAACGATCCTTTGGCTAGCACCGCGTCGGTGAAAACGATCAGCGCGGGCAATTGTCCGGGATGGAGTGCGCTGACCTTCAGATTTTGAAGCAAGGCTCGGTCATAGCCAAGCAATCGACACGCCGCGGGATTGGCATCGAAGATGCGATCTTCGCCCGGATCGAGCACCAGCATCGGCTGCACGCTCGCTTCAAAAATGCGACCGAAAGCGGCATTTGTCTCACGGTCTGCCTGAATCTGATGCAAACGCACCTCCCAAGAAATACCTGTCAGGGTGCGCGTCTGCGTTGCAAATATTACGCCTTTTCGTGGTCTACGATATTTCGTGAATTCCAGGCCGTTGATTCAAAAACAAAAACCAGATTACCGGACGATTGTCTGGATGGTTCGCAGGTTTGGCATCGAAGTTGCTCAGTCTGTTGCTGAACGCAGACAGGAGACAGCTGATGTCCACCTTCGACAATCCCTTCGATGCAAAACGTAATCTGGTCAGAGGAGGCTGTTCCTGCGGCCGGCACACGAGCCAGGCCGAGCACGAGCGCGATGCCAGTGGCGGCTTGCAATGCCAGCCGATCGAGACGGACAACGAAGAGAAGCGCTACGAGGGTGTGGTGGCCTCCGCCGTCATGCGTGCCATGTTTCCGCAGGACATGGCGCGCCGCGCATTTCTGAAATCGGTCGGCGCCTCGACCGCGCTGGCGGCGATCTCACAGTTTTTCCCGCTGAAGACGGCAACCGAAGTCTTCGCCCAGGGCGGTGTGCTGGAGAAGAAAGATCTCAAGGTCGGCTTTATTCCCATCACCTGCGCCACGCCGATCATCATGGCGCATCCGATGGGCTTCTATACGAAGCATGGTTTGAATGTCGAAGTGATCAAGACCGCCGGCTGGGCGGTAATCCGCGACAAGACGCTGAACAAAGAATATGACGCCGCCCATATGCTGTCGCCGATGCCGTTGGCGATCACGCTCGGAGTCGGCTCAAATCCGATTCCCTACACCATGCCAGCGGTTGAGAACATCAACGGCCAGGCGATCACGCTGGCCATGAAGCATAAGGACCGGCGCGATCCGAAGTCCTGGAAGGGCATGAAGTTCGCGGTGCCCTTCGATTACTCGATGCATAATTATCTCTTGCGCTATTACGTCGCCGAACATGGCCTTGATCCGGATCAGGACATCCAGATCCGCGCCGTGCCGCCGCCGGAGATGGTCGCGAATTTGCGGGCCGACAATATCGACGGATTCCTGGCACCGGATCCGGTGAACCAGCGCGCGGTCTATGACGGCGTTGGCTTCATCCATATGCTGTCGAAGGAGATGTGGGCGGGCCACCCCTGTTGCGCCTTTGCCGCGTCGAAGGAATTCGTCACCACTGCGCCAAATACCTATGCGGCGCTGCTGCGTTCGATCATCGACGCGACGGCCTATGCAACGCGGCCGATCAACCGCAAGCAGATCGCAGAGGCGATCGCGCCGGCCAACTACCTCAACCAGCCGGTGACAGTGGTGGAGCAGGTGCTCACCGGTGTCTATGCCGACGGCCTCGGCAACATCAAGAAAGATCCGGATCGCATCGCCTTCGATCCGTTCCCGTGGGAATCCTTCGCGGTCTGGATCCTGACCCAGATGAAGCGCTGGGGCCAGATCAAGGGCGAAGTGGATTATGCCGGCGTGGCCAAGCAGGTCTTCCTCGCGACCGATACGAAGAAGCAGATGGAAGAACTTGGCTTTGCGCCGCCGGCGTCAACCACCAAGACCTTCTCAGTCATGGGCAAGCCCTTCGATCCGGCAAAGCCGGAGGACTACATCAAGAGCTTTGCAATCAAGCGGGTGTGACAATGGTATTCGTGCCGGGATTCCTGTCTTTACCTCTACCCGTTTGCATGAGGCGCAGAGGATGGGAAGGTGCCGTGGGGTGCCTTGCATGACCCTCTCTCTGACATGGCGCGCCGCCATCCTGTCTGTGACGATTTTTATCTTGTTTGTTGCCGGCTGGCATCTTGCCGTCAGCGGCAGCGGCACCGTCGCGCAGATGGATCCCGAATATGCGAAGCTGATGGGTACCACTGCGACCCACGGCAAATCGGCGATGCCGGGGCCGGTCGAAGTCGGCGCCAAGCTCTGGCAGCATATCAAGAGTCCGTTTTACGACAACGGCCCGAACGATAAGGGCGTCGGCATCCAGCTCGCCTATTCGATCGCGCGTGTCGGCATCGGCTATCTGCTGGCGGTGATCGTCGCCATCCCGGTCGGCTTTCTGATCGGCATGTCGCCGTTGATGGGCCGCGCGTTGGATCCGTTCATCCAGGTGCTGAAACCGATCTCGCCGCTCGCTTGGATGCCGCTGGCGCTCTACACCATCAAGGATTCCGGGCTCTCCGCGATCTTCGTCATCTTCATCTGTTCGGTTTGGCCGATGCTGCTCAACACCGCCTTCGGCGTGTCGGCGGTCCGCAAGGAGTGGCTCAATGTGGCGCGCACATTGGAGGTCGGGCCGATCCGCCGCGCCTTCACCGTCATTCTGCCGGCGGCAGCGCCGACGATCCTCACCGGCATGCGCATCTCCATCGGCATTGCCTGGCTGGTGATCGTTGCCGCCGAGATGCTCGTAGGCGGCACCGGCATTGGCTACTTCGTCTGGAATGAATGGAATAATTTATCGATTGTGAATGTGATCACGGCGATCCTGCTGATCGGGCTGGTGGGGATGGTGCTCGACCAGATCCTCGCCCGCGTCGCCCGCCTCGTGACCTATCCGGAGTGAGGCGATGAGCGGCAGATTCATCTCCATCGAAGGCATCGCCAGGCGCTATCCGGCGCCCGGTCCGGCGAGCGCGCGCGGCGGCCAGACCACCATCTTCGAGAACCTGTGGCTCGGCATGCAGAAGGGCGAATTCGTCTGCGTCATCGGCCATTCCGGCTGCGGCAAGACCACCGTGCTCAACATCCTCGCCGGGCTCGACGCGCCGTCGGAGGGCGTCGTCATCGTCGACGGGCAGGCGATCGAGGGCCCCTCCCTCGACCGCGCGGTGATCTTCCAGAGCCACGCGCTGTTGCCC
>JAEWCJ010000252.1 GCA_023390695.1 Pseudomonadota bacterium
CAGGCATGGTCGAAGACATATTCGCCCTGCGAATGCGATTTCAGATAGCAGGGCACCGCTCCCAGGAGGCGCCCCTCGGCCGAGCGGAGGGTCAGGTGCTGCGGCAGCCACCCGGCCCGCCCCCCGACGCACCGCGACGCCTCAAGAGCGTTGAGGAAGGCGTGACATACAAACGGGTTGGGACCTTCAGCCTGCCCATGAAGCTGATCGGACAGCGCATGAGTTCGTACATTCAAGTCGCTGTTTTGAAGGCAGGAATCCCATTCGCTCGCTGCGATCCCGGCAATTTCCGGCACCACACGAAGTTCGATTGCGGACACGCTGTCGGAGGAGGTTCGTGGTGTGGGCATTGATCCAATCTAGCCGCCCTTTATGGCCGAAATCCCTCGAAAATCATCTGATCGGCCCAGCGCGCGGCGCAGGCGCGTTGCGCGGCCGTCCGCACCGTCCAGGTCAGCAGCGGCAATCCGAACACCCAGCGTGCCACCAGCGGGGCGGCAGCGGGCAGATCGTTGACCGCATAGGCCAGGAAGTGCGGGCGGGTGCGATGCGCATGCAGGAGATGGGCGAGTGTCCGGCGTTGGCCGGGCTGCAGCTCAGCCCATTCCGCATCCCGGTAGTGGCGTTCCGCTACAATGCCGCGGGGCAGGCCCGGTGCCAGCGCGACGAGCGCAACAATCTGGTCAGGGTCGAACGACATGGCCGCGACCGGCCCCGCATACGATCGCAGAATCTCGGCCACGCGGCGCGGGAGCCGCGGATCGCCATCGAACTCGCTCTTCAGCTCCAGGATAAGCGGCACTCGACCGCCCACGAATTCGCACAGCCCCGCCAGCGTGAGCATGCGGTCCGGAGAATGTCTGAAGGGGACGCCGCTCAGTTCGGATGCGGTCTTCGCCGCAACGTCGCCGTTCGCTGCGGTCAATCGCTCCAGCGTGCGGTCGTGAAAGACCATGGCCTCGCCGTCAGCCGACAGCCGCAGATCGCATTCGATGGCGTAGTTGCCGGCGATCGCCGCCGCAAAGGCGGAAGTCGTGTTCTCGATCACGCCTCGGCTGGAATCATGCAGACCGCGATGTGCCACCGGTCTTGCTGTCAGCCAATCGAGACCTGCCATGCGCGATCTTCTCGGGCCAGCTTTCAGGAGACCTCGAACATGCCCTCGACTTCGACGGCGGCATCCATAGGCAATACGGATACACCGACGGTGGTGCGGGCATGGCGGCCTTTGTCGCCGAACGCAGTGACCATCAGGTCGGAGGCTCCGTTCAGAACTTTCGGACCGTCGAGAAATGTCGGCACGGCGTTGACGAAGCCGCCAAGCCGCACCACGCGCTGCACCTTGTCGAGATCGCCGAGCGCGGCCTTGATCTGGGCGAGCAAATTGACCGCGCATGCGCGCGCCGCCTTCTGACCGTCCTCAAGCGAGACATCGGCGCCGAGCTTGCCCTTGGCGACAAGATTACCTTCTGCATCGACGCAGACTTGTCCTGAGACCACCAGCAAATTGCCGGTCCGAACGAAGCCTACATAGTTTGCAACCGGAGATGCGGGCGTGTGCAATGTGATGCCCAACTCCGCCAGCTTCTTTTCAACCGCCCCCGCCATGCTGATCTCCTCATTGCCATTGGCCACGTTGTGGCCGCAAATCAGGGTCTGTCTTGGCCGATCATGGTGTTCGATGCAAGACGCCACAATAGTTGATTGTATTGCAGCTAATCGGTGACCTCCCTATTTTTCCACCAGCGCCGCCCCGGAGTTCGATCAATGATGTGTTGCCTTCGCGCCATTCCCTGGACCGTAGCGGGATTCGCCGCCGTCAGCCTCGTCTTGCCTGCGACAGGCTGGGCGCAAGCACGCATAGAATTGGCGCCGCATCGGGCCGTTTATGATCTGAAGCTGGCGCAGGCGCGGGGCAATCGGCCGGTGGAAGCCGTGCGCGGCCGCATTCTGTACGATTTCTCCGGCAGCCGTTGCGAAGGTTATGCCCTGCAATTCCGTCAGGTGTCGGAAATCGACCTGGGCGAGGGCAAGAGTCTGACGACGGATCTGCGGGCCACGACCTGGGAAGAGGGGAGCGCCAAGAGCTTCCGCTTCAAATCCGAGAATTTCATCAACCAGAATCTGGCCGAATCGGTCGATGGGTCTGCTCAGCGCAGAAGCGGCGGGGTGGCGGTGTCGCTAACCAAGCCCGGATCCAAGAAATTCGATCTCGAGGCGGCGATCATTTTCCCGACCGATCACATGCGGCGGGTCATCGAAGCCGCGCTGGCGGGCAAGACCATTCTGGAATTGCCTGTTTATGACGGATCGGAAACCGGCGAGAAGATCTACGACACCCTGACGGTGATCGGTCAGCCGATTGCGCCGGAGAAAAAGCCCGAAGACGCCGCCGGTCGCGCGGATAGCCTGTCCAAGCTGACACGCTGGCCGGTGAGCATCAGCTATTTCGACCGGACCAAGAAGACCGGCGAACAGACGCCCGTCTATTCCATCCGGTTCGAATTGTATGAGAATGGCATCTCCCGCAACCTGTCGCTCGACTACAACGATTTCGTGATTGCCGGAGAAATGACGTCGATCGAAATCGGCAATGCGAAGCCCTGCAAATAGCGCGGCTTTCTATTGCTCGTTGCCTTCGTCTCTGCCGAGGCTCAATCCCTTCAGAATGGCCGCGTGACCGAATCGTTCGCGCAGCCGATCGAGCGCGCGTTCGGCGGCAGCGTTGCGGCTGCCGCGTATGTCGATCAGGTCGGCGGGGTCCGCCTTCTCGTCCGAGGTCAGGGCGGCCACCCCGATGCCGATCAGACGGTATTTCGTGCCGTCGATTTCTCGTGCGAGGAGATCGCGTCCGGCTGCGAAAATTCGACCGGCGAGTTGCGTCGGGTTGTCGAGTGAGCGCGAGCGGGTTTTCAGGCGGAAATCGGCGCTCTTCAGTTTGAGCGTGATGGTCGCCCCCGCCAGTGACTTTGCCTTGAGCCGTGCGGACACCTTCTCGGACAGGGCCCACAACATCTTCTCGAGCGGGCGCAAGGCGGCGATATCCTCATTGAACGTCGTCTCAGCGGAAATGCTCTTGGCGTCGCGGTCAGGTACGATCTGGCGGTGATCGATGCCACGCGCGAGTCGCCAAAGGCGCTGACCTTCCGCGCCGAAGCGACGCATCAGGTCGGTTTCGTCGACGCGCTGCAGATCTGAAATCTTGTGAAATCCTTCCTTCGCGAGCCGGGCCTGCGTCACTCGTCCGACCCCGAAGATAATGGAGACGGGTTTGTCGGCGAGGAAGGACTGGGCTTCCTCTCGGCCCAGCACGGCGAACCCGCGGGGCTTGTCCAGGTCTGATGCGATCTTGGCGAGAAACTTGTTTGCCGACAGCCCCATCGAGACGGTGATTCCCAGTTGCGATTCGATCGCGCGCGCAAAACGCGCCAGTGTCTTGGCTGGAACCATGCCGTGCAGGCGTGTGGTGCCGGAGAGGTCCATGAAAGCCTCGTCGATCGAGACAGGTTCGACCTGTGGCGTCAGTTCCAGCATCAGGCGGCGAACGTCGCGCGCGACCGCGACATATTTCGACATATTCGGAGGGATGATCGCGGCATGCGGGCAAAGGCGTCTCGCCTCGAACATCGGCATGGCCGACCGCACGCCGAACGTGCGGGCCAGATAACAAGCCGTGCTGACGACGCCGCGGCGGCCGCCTCCGATGATCAGCGGTTTGTCGGCGAGCGATGGGTCGTCGCGTTTTTCAATGGTCGCGTAAAAGGCGTCGCAGTCGATATGTGCGATGGACAGGGAGTCAATCTCTGCATGCCGCACAAGGCGGGGGGAGCCGCAGGCGGCGCAACGCATCGTCTTGGCGGACGCGTCGCCGAGGCAGTCGCGGCAATATCCCGGTGTCATGGAG
>JAEWCJ010000263.1 GCA_023390695.1 Pseudomonadota bacterium
GTGCCGGGCATCCACGTCTGGGCTGCCTTGTGCAGAAGAAGGCGTGGATGGCCGGGACAAGCCCGGCCATGACAGCGCTGAGCTATCATCGAAAATATCACCGCGCCACTTGGGCAAACTGCGCCGCGCGGTGAATCCGGCCATCGCTTCCGACAATTTGGCGGCACCCGGCAGGCGGTCGCGCAGATTGAGCAGCCACGGCAGCTTCGCCGCATAAGGCGCATAGCGCGGCAGATAGCCGACCAGCCGCTGATGCAGCGAGAGGCCGTATTTCTTCGCCCGCGCCGCCAGCACTTCGATCTTCATGCGCGCCATATCGACACCGGTCGGGCATTCGCGCCGGCAGGCCTTGCAGGACACGCAGAATTCCAGCGTCGCCGCCATCTCGTCGGAGGTCAGCGCATCGGGCCCGAGCTGACCGGTGACGGCGAGACGCAGGGTGTTGGCGCGCCCGCGGGTGACATCCTTCTCGTCGCGCGTCACGCGATAGCTCGGACACATCACGCCGCCCTGCATCTTTCGGCAGGCGCCGTTATTGTTGCACATCTCGACTGCGCCCTGGAATCCGCCGCCGCTGCCGGGCCAGGCCGACCAGTCCAGCTCGGTCTTGAATTCGAGGCCGCGATAGCCGGGTGCGAAGCGGAAATTGCCGCGCTCGTCGAATTTCGGCGCCCGCACGATCTTGCCGGGATTGAACAGCCCTTTCGGATCGAAACGGTCCTTCACCTCCTCGAAGGCGCGCACCAGCCTGTCGCCGAACATGAAGGAATGGAATTCCGAGCGCACGAGACCGTCGCCATGCTCGCCGGAATGCGAGCCCTTGTAGGCGCGCACCATCTCGAACGCTTCCTCGGCGATGGCACGCATCGCCGTCACGTCCTTCTCCAGCCGCAGGTTGAGGACGGGGCGCACATGCAGACAGCCGACGCTCGCATGCGCGTACCAGGTGCCGCGCGTGCCGTGCTTCTCGAAAACCTGCGTGAGCTTGTCGGTATATTCGGCGAGATGCTCCAATGGCACCGCGCAATCCTCGACAAAGGAGACCGGTTTCCCCTGATCCTTCATCGACATCATGATGTTGAGGCCGGAGGTGCGCACATCGGTGATCGCCGCCTGCAAATTCGGATCGAGCACGTCGACGACGCCGCCCCATTTCGCGCCGCTCTTGTCCCAGCCGAAGCCGAGATCGCCCATGGTCTCGTGCAGCCGCTTCAGGCGGCGGAGATTCTCCTCCTGATCCTCCTCGCCGAATTCCACCAGCAGCACCGCGTCCGGCGTGCCGCGTACGAACTGCTCCAGCGTCGGCCGGAACATCGCGATCTCGCGCGCCAGTTCGATCATGGTGCGGTCGACGAGCTCGACCGCGATCGGCTTCAGCTTCACCAGATGCTGCGCGGCATCCATCGCCTCGTAGAATCGTCCGAAATGGCAGGCGCCGACCGCGCGGCGACCGAGCACGGGCGACAGTTTCAGTTCGACCTTCTGCGTGAATCCAAGCGTGCCTTCCGAGCCGATCAGGATATGCGCGAGATTGAGGTTGTTGTTGCCGGGCAGCAGCGCGTCGAGATTGTAGCCGCCGACACGGCGCTGCACTTTCGGAAAGCGCGTCGCGATCTCGTTCGCCTCGCGCGCACCGATCTTCAGAAGATCGCCGGCAATCGCGCGCAATGATGACGAAGCCGGAATATCCGACAGATCGGCCTGCACCGGTCCGAAATGCGCGATCTCGCCGTTCGCCAGCAGCGCGTCGATCGACAGCACGTTCTCGCGCGTGTTGCCGTAACGCAGCGAGCGCCCGCCGCAGGAATTGTTGCCGGTCATGCCGCCGATGGTGGCGCGCGAGGCGGTGGAGATATCGACCGGAAACCACAGCCCGTGCGGCTTCAGCGCGCGGTTGAGATCGTCGAGCACGATGCCGGGTTCGACCACGCAGCGGCGGCCGTCGACATCGAGCTCGACAATGCGGTTGAGATATTTCGAGCAATCGATGGCTAACGAATGGTTCACCGTCTGCCCGCATTGCGAGGTGCCGCCGCCGCGCGCCAGCACGCTGACGCCCTCTTGCCCCGCAACCGCTATCGCCCGATTGGCCTCATCTATGGTGCGCGGCGCCACGACGCCGACCGGCATGATCTGATAATGTGAGGCGTCGGTGGCATAGCGCCCACGGCTGAAGGCGTCGAAGCGAACCTCGCCCACGCCCTCGGATTTCAGCCGGCGTTCCAGTCCCGGCATCAAGCGATCACTCAAAGGTTTCCTCCCGGACAGGGCCGGCATGCCGTTTAGGTCTTGACCAATATGTCGCATCCGGTGTTGATCGCGGCAAGTTCTAGACTCCTCTCAAACAAGCAGGCGGCCTGGTGCCGCACCCCCCCCCCAAGGAGCTATCGATCATGGCCCAGAATTCCTCGCGCGTTGCCGGGCGGCATTTCCTGCAGATTCCCGGACCGACCCCGGTCCCGGACCGCATCCTGCGCGCCATCGACCGCCCGGTCATCGACCATCGCGGCCCGGAATTCGCCAAGCTCGCCAAGCGCGCCCTGGAGGGCATCAAGACCATCTTCAAGACCACCCAGCCGGTGATCATCTTCACCGCCACCGGCACCGGCGCCTGGGAAGCGGCGCTGACCAACACGCTGTCGGCCGGCGACAAGGTGCTGATGGTGGAGACCGGCCAGTTCGCCACGCTCTGGAAGAAGATGGCCGAACGGCTCGGCCTGAAGCCGGAATTCATCGAGACCGACTGGCGCGTCGGCGCCGACCCGGCGCTGATCGAGGCGCGGCTGCGCGAAGACAAGAACAAAGAGATCAAGGCCGTGTGCGTGCTGCACAACGAGACCTCGACCGGCTGCTGCTCGCCGATCGCCGCGATCCGCAAGGCCATCGACGCCGCCGGCCATCCGGCTTTGTTCATGGTCGACACCATTTCCTCGCTCGCCTCGACCGACTACCGGCATGACGAATGGGGCGTCGACGTCGCCGTCGGCGGCGCGCAGAAGGGCCTGATGCTGCCGCCCGGCATGTCGTTCAACGCGCTCAGCGAAAAGTCCATCGCCGCCAGCAAGACCTCCAACCTGCCGAAATCCTTCTTCGCCTGGGACGACATGCTGGCGATGAACAAGGTCGGCTATTTCCCCTACACGCCGGCGACGCTGATGCTCAGCGGCCTCGTGGAAGGCATCGACATGCTGCACGAGGAAGGCCTCGACAACGTGTTCGCACGCCACGACCGCCACGCCGAATCCGTGCGCCGCGCGGTGAAGCATTGGGGTCTGGAGATCATCTGCAAGGATCCCAAATATTATTCCTCGACCATCACCGCGATCCTGATGCCGGAAGGCCATGATGGCGACGCCTTCCGCGCACTGGCGCTGGAGCATTTCAACATCTCCTACGGCGCCAGCTTCGGCCGCTTCTCCGGCAAGATGTTCCGCATCGGCCATCTCGGCGACACCAACGACGCCACCATCATCGGCGCGCTGGCCGCGACCGAAATGGCTCTGTCGCTGGCGAATGTACCGCACAAGAAAGGCGGCGTGCAGGCGGCGATGGACTACATCGTCTCCGCGCATGGCAATGCCAAGCGCCAGGCGGCGGAGTAAGTCCCCGCGCGTCGCGTACGCGCTAACCACCCATGTACGGAAAATGGCCGGGACAAAGCCCGGCCATTTTCATTTGCGCTGCTTCTTCTTCAGTTGCCCGTCGAAAACCGAGCAGTAGCCGTCCGGATCCTTGATGGCGCATTCCATCATGCCGCGGAGCACCTCTTCGGAGCGTCATGCGGCATCAGCGAATACAGCCATATGCTCAGCCCTGCGTCTCGATTTCCTCCGGCGCGCAACCGAACCGCAGCAGGTTGCCATGCGGATCGTGGATGTAGAATTCCTTCATGTTCCAGGGCCGCACGTCGAAGCTTGAAAGCTTCGGCACACCGCGCGCCTTGTATTCCGCATACAGCGCCGGCACCTGGCCGCCGCGGATGTAGCAGGACGTATGCTCGGGAAAGATGCGATCCTGCGCCAGCCAGAAATGGATCTCCATTTCGTCGCGCTTGACGATCAGATAATCACCGAACCGCTCGCCGCGAAATCCCAGCAGATCGACATAGAAGCGATATGACGCGTCGATATCCAGCGAGGCGAGGATCGGGATGCAGCGGGCGGGATCGGCGACAGCGGTCATTCTGGCAAGCTCCATCCGGGAAGGAATCCGCGCCAGCCTAATCCAGCATTGCTCGTCAGGCGAGCGTGCCTGACGAGCAATCGCGCGGATCGCGCGATGTGACCGTTACTGCGTCGGTATTTTCGCGGCCTTCGCCAGTTCGACCATCGCGGCGACGTCATCCCGGAAGAATTTGGCAAAGTCCGGCTGCGAACCCGGCATCGGCTCGACACCGAGCTGCGCAAAGCGCGCCTGCACCGCCGGCGCCTGGATCGCCTTGCCGATTTCCTGGTGCAGCCTGTTCACGATCGCCGGCGGCGTCTTCGCCGGCAGGAACACGCCGGTATAGAACACATAGACGGCCGCGGCGGGCAGCCCGGCCTCGACCGCCGTCGGCGTATCCGGCAGGCTGGCCGCACGCTTGTGGGAGATCACGGCGAGCGGGGTGAGTTTACCGTCCTTGATCAAAGGCAGCGTCGTCGCCGTCAATTGCACGCTGAAATCGCCGCGGCCGGAGACCACCTCGGTGACGGCTTCGGCCGCGCCCTTGAACGGAATGTGCTGCGCCCCGAAGCCGGCGGTATCGCGCAGCCGTTCGGCGGCGAAATGCGATGCCGAGCCGACCCCCGCCGAGGTGTAATTCAGCGAACCGGGCTTGGCCTTGCCCTGCTCGATCATCTCCTTCAACGACTTGTATTTGGAGCTCGACGCCACCACCACCAGCGGCTGCTGGCCGAGCGAGGCCACCGGGATGAAATCGTTCAGCGTGTCATAGGGCAGCTTCGTGTAGAGCGCGTGCGCCGTGTTGAGCGCCCCGTAGATCAGCATCGTGTAGCCGTCCGGCGCGGATTTCGCGACCGCGTTGGCGCCGATGGTGCCGCCCGCACCGGGTCGGTTCTCGACCACAATGGTCTGGCCGAGCTGCTTGCTCACCTGATCCATCACCACGCGTGCGATCAGATCGCTGGCGCTGCCCCGAGCGGCACGACCGCGGTGATGTTTCTGTTGGGCCAATCCTGAGCCGATGCCGGCGCGACCTGAACGAATGTCGCGCCGGCCACACACAAGACGGCCAAAGTCATTCCGCGAGCGGAAAAGAAGTTCATGACGTTTCCCCTTCACTGGTGAGCCGGCGGCATGCCGGCTTGCGCATGGCTCTTGACGGCCATGTCCGGCAGGAAGCTAGCACACGGATTGCTCAGGGCCAGACGGCGCGGTTAATTGCCGTCATTTGGGAATTTAATAGGTCTCGACGTGATAGCGGCCTTGCGCCCGCATCTCTGCGCGCAACGCGGCCCAGTCGAGACCGGCGCCGCGGCAGATATCGGCAAAGGCTTCGTCGACCCCGGTCTCCATGCCCTTCAGACCGCACAGATAGATGTGGGTCCTGGCGTTCTTCAGGAACACGACGACCTCGTCGGCGGTCGCACGCATGCGGTCCTGCACATAGGTCTTCGGTTCGCCCGGCACCCGCGAATAGGCGAAGTGTTTTCGTAAAAGTCCGTCCGGCACTTTCTGCAGCGGCCCGAAATACGGCAGTTCCTCCGGCCGCCGTGCGCCGAAATACAGCATCATCCGGCCCGGCGCGTCTTTCGCGTTGCGCCGCCGCCGCTCGGTGAAGCCGCGGAACGGCGCCGAGCCGGTGCCGGTGCAGATCATGATGATGTTGGCGGCGGGATCGTCCGGCATCAGGAAGGTGGCGCCGAACGGCCCCGTCACCTGTACCTGATCGCCCTTCTTCAGATCGCAGACATAGTTGGAGCAGACCCCGTTCGGCTCGCGTTTGACGGTAAGCGACAGATTGTTGGCGCCGGTCTTTTCCCCCTCGCGCGGAGACGCGATGGAATACAGCCGGATATTGTGCGGCTTGCCGTCCTTGTCGGCACCGGGGGCGATGATGCCGATGCTTTGCCCCTCCAGCACCGGAAAGACATGCGTACCGAAATCCAGGATGATGTGGCGCACGTCATTGTCGGCGTCGGGCGCCGTCAGCCGGTAATTGCCCGACACCGTGGCGATCGCCGGATTGCCGCGATTATAAAGATTGATCTTCGGCTTGCCGGCGGTGACCGGCGCCATGCTCTTGCCGCCGGCGCCGAGATGCGCCTCCGCAATCAGGCGCGCGGCTTCGTCGTCCTCCGCTTCGCGGTCGCCCTGCTCGGCGGATGCCGCAAGCGCGATCTGTTCCTGCACCGGCAATTCGTCCCAGGAGAATTGCTCTTCCATGGTGTAGGTCGTGGTGACGATGCGCCAGTTGTCGATCGAGCCGGTCGGACAGGGCGAGATGCAGTCAAGGCAGAAATTGCACTTCTCCGGATCGACCACGTAATTGTTGTTGTCATGCGTCACCGCATCGACCGGACAGGTCTCCTCGCAGGTGTTGCAGCGAATGCAGATCTCCGGGTCGATCAGGTGCTGCTTCTTCGGTGCATCGAGCATAGGTGCGTTCATCGCATCAACCTCAATCCGTCACCCTGAGGTGCCCGCGCGGGGAGCCCGCCGGGCCGGGCGGCGGGCCGG
>JAEWCJ010000392.1 GCA_023390695.1 Pseudomonadota bacterium
TCACCAGCGCCGCGCCCAGCATCTGCTTGGCTAATTCCTTCACCTCGTCCAACGACTTCGCGAGCCGCACGCCGCCCTTGGCGCCGGCCGACGCTTCCTTGAACTAGCCCTAGCCGCGACCGCCGGCATGAATCTGGCTTTTCACCACCCAGAGCGGGCCGCCAAGCTGCTTCGCCGCCGCTTCCGCCTCTTCCGGCTTGAAGATCGGCACGCCCTTGGATACCGGCACGCCGAATTCCTTCAGCAGCGCTTTGGCTTGGTACTCGTGAATATTCATTCCATCGCCCTCCGGCGACCGGCGCTGAGGCCGGTCGCGTCCAACCAAACTTACTTTGCGAGATCCGGCGCGATCTTCTTGCAAGCCTCGACCAGCGTCTGCACCGATTCCGCCGACTTGTTGAACATCTCGCGCTCGGCCGAGGCCAGCTCGATCTCGACCACACGTTCGACGCCCTTGGCGCCGATCACCACCGGCACACCGACGTAAAGATCCTTCACGCCGTATTCGCCGTTGATGTAGGAGGCGCAAGGCAGCACGCGCTTCTTGTCCTTGAGATAGCTCTCGGCCATCGCGATCGCCGACGTCGCCGGCGCGTAATAGGCCGAGCCGGTCTTCAGCAGATTGACGATCTCGGCGCCGCCATTGCGGGTGCGGGTGACGATCTCGTCCATGCGCTTATCGGTGGTCCAGCCCATCTTCACGAGGTCCGGCAGCGGAATGCCGGCGACGGTGGAGTAGCGCACCAGCGGCACCATGGTGTCGCCATGGCCGCCCAGCACGAAGGCGGTCACGTCTTCCACCGAGACGTTGAATTCGTCGGCCAGGAAGTAACGGAAGCGCGCCGAATCCAGCACGCCGGCCATGCCCACCACCATGTTCTTCGGCAGGCCGCTGTATTTCTGCAGCGCCCAGACCATGGCGTCGAGCGGGTTGGTGATGCAGATCACGAAGGCATTGGGCGCGTATTTCTTGATGCCCGCGCCCACCTGCTCCATCACCTTCAGATTGATGCCGAGCAGATCGTCACGGCTCATGCCCGGCTTGCGCGGCACGCCGGCGGTGACGATGCAGACCGAAGCCCCCTCGATGGCGTCATAGGAATTGGTGCCGGACAGGCGGGAATCGAAGCCGTCGACCGGAGAAGACTGCGCCAGATCGAGCGATTTCCCCTGCGGGATGCCTTCGGCGATGTCGAACATGACGACGTCGCCGAGTTCTTTCAGTCCGATGAGATGAGCGAGCGTGCCGCCGATCTGGCCAGAGCCGATCAAGGCAATCTTGGGACGCGCCATGTGGAAGTAACCCTCGAATGGAACTGCCGCAAAATCGCGGCCGCGCGGTGGTTAACCCTTCACGCGGCTATCGACAAGAAGGCCTTTGACGGAGGCCGCCCCGCCTCGTTCTGGAATACATTATTCCAGTGCATTTGCGTTTGCCAAGTCCTTCAAAACCGGCGCTGAAATATTTTTCCAGCTCTCCGATTTTTTCTGCAATGCCGCATCCCGCCTGACGCAAAGCCGTAACGACAAGATCAGAATACGCTGGCGGAAAACCCGCATCAGAGATCGAGTCGCCTGCCGTCGACCAAGCCATTGCTCAGGTATCGACGATACGCGCGGTGACTTCCTCGCCATCAAGCCGGCCGTGCGGCAGGGCCAAATAGCTTTGCGAGCCCATCTCGATCAGCCGGGAGGCCGTCCGTTCGAATTCCATCGCCTCGACGCCTTCGTCGGCAATGTAAAGCTTGTGCGGCGGTGCCTCAGCGGAGGCCACAAGCTTTACTGCATTGTCGTAGAGCGTATCGATCAGCGTGATGAAGCGCTTGGCTTCATTGCGACGGGCAAAATCCATCACCGGTACGTCGTCGATGATCAGCGTGTGGAATTCATGCGCAAGGCGCAGATAATCCGACGCTCCGAGCGGTTGACCGCATAGCTCCTGGAACGAAAAGCGTGCAACGCCATGCGCCGCGCGCGGGACATGCACCTTTCGGCCTTTCACCAGGAGGTCGAGCGGCGCCCCTTCGTCATCGAGCGTGATGCGCGACCAGGCCGCGTCAAGCGCGGCTTTCGCTTCCGCATCTGCCGGTACGTGCCAAACCTTGCCGCGCACCAGTTTTTCAAGCCGGTAATCGGTGCGCGCATCGAGTGCCAGCACATCCATATGCGCTTCAAGCTGCGCGATAAACGGCAGAAACAGCGATCGGTTGAGGCCGTTCCGATACAGATCCTGCGGCGCCACATTCGAGGTCGCCACCACCACCACGCCGCGCTCGAACAGCCGCGTAAACAACCGCCCGAGGATCATCGCATCGGCAATATCGGTGACGTGAAACTCATCGAAGCACAAGAGCCACGATTCCTCAGCGATCGCGCTGGCTGCGAGCAGGATCGCATCCTCACTTCCGGCTTCACCATTCTTCTGCCGGCTGCGGAAATCGTGAACGCGCTCGTGCACGTCCGCCATGAATTCATGAAAATGCGCGCGATGCTTGCGCGCCACCGGCGAGGTCTCGAAGAACAGATCCATCAGCATGGTCTTGCCGCGCCCGACACTGCCATGGATGTAAAGCCCCTTGACCATGACAGGCTTCGCGCTCCTGCCGAATAGCCAACCGAGCGAAGAGGATTTTCGCGCAAGGCGATGCTGCGCGATCCGCGTCTCCAGCGATGCCAGCCGCCGCACCGCTGCTTCCTGCGCCGGATCCGACTCGATGCGGCCCTCGGCCACGAGGGCTGCATAGCGGGCGCTGACGGTGTCGAGCATGTCGGGAAGATCGATGGGCGAGGAATAGAACCAGGGGCGACGCGGCAGCCATAGACCTCACGGCCATTGCAGTGCAAGCGGCCAGACGGAAAAGCACCGCAAATGCGCGGGCCGGCGCACCGGCGACGGATTTTTAACCACGTTTTCAAGGCATTGGCTCAATCCGCCCATATTTACGGCTTGGCCTTGTCGCAAAAATGCTGCATCGCAATATTAACTGAGTGCGTCGAGCTGAAGTTCAGGGCTCGCCCCTGGGAAGGAAATGACTGGAGGGTCTTTCGACAGAAATGTCAGGAGACCACCATGGACGACGCAATCGCCGGCAACGGCACAATCCGCAAATTGTGGCTGGGCGAGACTGGGAAATACCGGGACCACCTGCTGCGCCTCGACGACGAGAGCCGCCGCCGGCGCTTCGGCGGGCAGGTCTCCGACCAGCATGTCTGCAATCATGTCGAAGACATCAAGAACTTCGATTCGGTGCTGTACGGCTTCTTTGCCGACGGCATCTTGCGCGGCGCCGTCGAGCTGCGCTTTGTCGGACCGCGTTTCCTAAGTCGCAAAGCGGAAGTGGCCTTCAGCGTCGAGGCGCCCTGGCAAAGCCATGGTATCGGCTCCGCGCTATTGGAGCGGATATTGCTCGCCGCCCGCAATCGCGGCGTAAAGTTTCTGCATATGGACTGTCTGGCCGAAAACACGCGCATGCAGCAGCTCGCGCGCAAATTCGACGCCGCATTGTCCTTCGATTTTGGCGGCGCGATCGGTGAGCTGGAAACGCCGCGTCCGACGCCGCTGTCGCTGATGCGGGAAATGATCGATGACAGCCAGAGCATCGCGACCGCCTTTCTGGACGCCCAGTCGCGGCTGCTGAAGGCCGGCTAACGTTAACTCCGCGGTACCACTTCGGGCCTAGCATCGGGCAGCAGCACATGCGAGGAGCGACATGACCGGCCGCAGCATCGACATCCAGATTCTTGGCCTCGATCGCATCGAAGACCATCACGCCCATCTGCTACGCCTGCATTATCTCGACCGCTGCCTGCATTTCGCCAGCGGCAACGACGACCGCGCCATCGACGCCCATTGCCTGCGGCTGATATCGGCACACGCGCTGCTGGTCGCCGCATATATCGATGGCACGCTGCGCGCCGCCGTCGAGATCATCCCCGACCGCAATGCACGGCGTGCGCAGGCGGTCATTACCGTCGAGCAGGATTTCCAGTCGCACGACCTGACGCAATCGCTCATCGCACGTGCATCCGACGAGGCGCGCAGGCATCATTTCAGCGAAATGCATTTCCGCGGCATCGATGCGGTGCCGGGTGAGCACGGCTATCAGATGGCGCGCAGCGCCTGACGATTGAGCGGAAACTCCGCCTCGACGACATAAGGACCGCCGCCGGTCGAAGCGCGCGACGAATACAGAACGAACCGCTCGGCACGAAATGTCAGCGGCGGGAAATAGCCGCGCGCAGCCAGATAATCCGCCACCTGCCGGCTCGACGTATCGCGGAGCCGCGCCAGCGTGACATGCGGCGTGTATTTGCGCCCTTCCGGCTCAAGCCCGACGCGCTGCATCAGCCTCTCATGCTCGGCCTGCAGCTCGAGCAGCGACGTCGACGGAGCAACGGTCGCGACCAGAGACCGCGGCTTCCGTCCGCCGAAGGACGAAATGCCGTCCAGCCGCAGATCGAAGGCTTCGCGATTCACCCGGTGCAGCACCGATGCGATCTCACGCGCGATGGGCGCATCGACATCGCCGACGAAGCGCAGCGTCACATGGTAATTTTCAGGATCGATCCAGCGCGCGCCCGGCAATCCGCCGCGCAGCAGGGACAGGCTCTGCCCGACGTCCGCGGGAATCTCGAGCCCAGTGAAAATGCGCGGCATCGAGACACCTCCAGTAAGAGACCAACCTTCAGAGCACCCCGCCGAAATGAAGAAGATTCGGCGCTCCTGTACAAGACCTCAACTGCCGCGTGCGGTCTTGATGCGGGCGATCAATTCTTCTGCTTTCGGCAATATGCCGGTCACAATCCCTTTCACGCCTTCGGCATTGGGATGCATGCCATCGCGCAGGGCAAGCTTGGTCTGCGCCGCAATGCCGTCGAGAAAGAAGGGATAGAAAACGACATCGTGCTTGGCGGCGAGGTCGGCAAAAAGCTTTTCAAACGCCTGACCATATTCCGCACCCATATTGGGGGCAGCGCGCATGCCGGTAAACAGAACTTCGATGCCGCGCTGCTTCAATTGACCGAGCAGCGTATCGAGTGCCTTGCGCGTGGTTTGGGGATCGACTCCGCGCAGCATGTCGTTGGCGCCCAGTTCGACGATCACCGCATCGGTGCCGCCCGGCACCGACCAGTCAAGCCGTGCGAGGCCGCCGGATGCAGTGTCGCCCGAGACGCCGGCATTCTCGATCTCGACCGCATGCCCCTTCGCCCTGAGCGCCCGCTCAAGCTGCGCCGGAAACGCCTCCTGCGCGGGCAACCCATAGCCGGCCGTCAGCGAATCACCGAGCGCTACGATTTTGAGCGGCCGGTCCGCGGCCACGACGGGAAACGCGATTGTGAGGCAGAGAATCAATGCCGCGGCAAAACCGAGCAACCGGGGAAACACCGCCGACTTTCTATGGACCATTGCCAAAGTCTTCCCATATGACCGTGCGAGACAACGCATTCTGTAATTCAACAATCCGCAGACGAGACCGACCCCATACCATGCATGACCCGACCGCGACCTCGGCGATTTCCCTGCAAAACGTCAACCTCTCGCTCGGCCGCGGCGCTGCCCGCGTCCATATTCTGAAGGGCATCGATCTGCATATAGGGCGCGGCGAGGCAATCGGAATGGTCGGGCCTTCCGGTTCAGGCAAGTCGACCTTGCTCATGGTCATGGCGGGATTGGAGCGCGCCGATAGCGGCACGATCATGGTCGCCGGCCAGGACCTGAGCCGGCTTGATGAAGACGCGCTCGCCCGCTTTCGCGGCGCCAATGTCGGCATCGTTTTCCAGTCCTTTCATCTCATTCCGACCATGACCGCCATCGAGAATGTCGCGGTCCCGCTCGAACTGGCCGGCGTTGCCGATGCCTATGCGCGCGCCGAAACCGAACTTGCCGGGGTTGGGCTGAAGGACCGCCTGCATCATTATCCTGCCCAGTTATCCGGTGGCGAACAGCAACGCGTCGCGCTCGCGCGCGC
>JAEWCJ010000393.1 GCA_023390695.1 Pseudomonadota bacterium
GACACGTCGCGATGCTGCAGACGCTCGGCGACGCGATGCACGACGGCGGCTTCCAGCGTGTCGTGATGCAGGATCGTCGAATAGATGAAGCTCGCCAGTTCCGGCTCGCGGCGGGCCACCTCTTCGGCTTCGCTACGCACCCGCGCCCAGACTGGATCGACTTTGTTGAGCGGGGTTACGAGCCTAGTCTGATGCTGGGCCATGATACGTCCTTACAGATGCTCCAACGTCCATAGGACATAGACCCTAAATTTTATCTTCGCCAGAGCGGATAAAGACTGTGCGGCCGATTTCATCGCGCTTGGGAGAATATTTTTCTACTGAAACTGCCCAATCCTGACGCAGGCCTATTTTCGCGCCGGTGGGTTCAACGCTCCTGTCAGCCCGGCTTTTTCCTCTTTGCGAGGAAATCCAGCACCGCCGATGCGAAATCATCATTGCGGTCACCGACAACCATGTGTCGCGCGCCGCTCACATCCACGTATTCTGCATGGGGGACCAGTTCGAGAAACTCCCGCACATGCGCCTCCTGCACCAGTTCGGACGAGCCGCCGCGCACCAGCAGGGCCGGAATCCTGATCCGCCGCGCCGCCTCCACCAGCAGGTCCTCGATCTCGCCGCGTTTGCCGCCGACGCCCCGCGGCCCGTCGATGAAATTGGGATCCCAATGCCAGCGCCAGCGTCCGTCCGGCGACAGACGCAGATTCTTCTTCAGGCCTTCGTTGCTTTTGGGGCGCGGCCGATGCGGCAGATAATCCGCCACCGCCTGCGCGGCATCGTCGATGGTGGCGAAGCCTTCCTTCGCATGCGCGCGCATAAACCCTTGCACCTTGTCGACCCCGTTCCGATCGACGCGCGGCGTGATGTCGACAAGGACCAATGCGGAAAACAATTCGTCGCCGTCGCTGCGTTCGCTCTCGCCTTCCGCCAGCAGCGACGCGATCCCGCCGAGCGATGCGCCGATCACCGCCGGCCGCGTCTGCGAACGGCGATACAATTCGCGCGCCACCGCCTTCGCATCGGACGCAAAATCCGGAAACGAATAGGCGGCGTCCGCAACCCAATCGGAATCGCCATGCCCGCGCTGATCGAGCGCGTAAGCGGTCCATCCCGTGCGCGCGAGTTCCTCCGCGGTCTTGCGCCAGGCATGCCGCGTCTGCCCGCCGCCATGCAGCAGCAGAACCGCCGGACCGCGATCGCCGAACACATCGGCGGCCAGCTTGTTGCCTGCGGCGCCGGTGAAGGTTGCAGTGGCTGGCTCAGGACGGCGGGTCATGATCGGCGCTCACGGCCTCTGGTCGAGAAACGCGAGTACGCCGGTCTTGTACACCTTGTCGCCGACGGCGAGCATGTGATCGCGGCCGGGAATGTCGAGCGCCTTGGCGCCGGGAATGAGCGCGGCGAGTTCATGCGGCGAGCCGGCGATGGGATCGCTGGTACCCACCGCGATCAGCGTCGGCACCTTGATCTGCGCCACCTCTTCTTCCGACAGCACCTGCCGCGAACCACGGATGCAGGCCGCAAGCGCCCGGCGATCGGATTTGGTCTGCTCTGCAAACGCGCGGAACATGCGGCCAGTGGTGTCGGTGACATCGTTCAGCGAAGGAGCCTCCAGCGCGATGGCGATGTCTTCCGGCAGGCCGACCCCGTTCACCAGCTTGATGCCGAGACCACCGAGAATCGCGGAGCGCACGCGCGCGGGATGTTTGAGCGCGAGAAACGCGGTGATGCGCGCGCCCATCGAATAGCCCATGATATCGGCACGTTCGATCTGCAGGTGATCGAGCAGCGCACGCACATCCTCGGCCATGCGCGCGGTATGATAGTCGGCGGGATCGTAGAGCTTGGTCGATTGCCCATGCCCGCGATTGTCGAGCGCGATCACGCGCCGGCCCGCGCGCGTCAGCGTCATCACCCAGCCGGGCGCCGCCCAGTTCACGTCCTTGGTGGATGCAAATCCGTGCACGAGCACGATCGGCTCGCCCTCGCCTTCATCGAGATAGGCGATCTCAATATCGTTGTGTTTGAATGTGGGCATGATGTCTCTCATCGTCATGCCCGCGCTTGTCGCGGGTATCCACGTCTTGAGGCACGCGCCGGTCTAAGACGTGGATGGCCGGGACAAGCCCGGCCATGACATTGTTGGATCGCGAACGCGCCTTTCTATCCCCCGCCGCCTGCCGTTGCCAAGCGCTGTTGCTCTTTTGCCGCGCGGCGCACGAGGCGTTTCTTGCGGCGCTTCTTCTTGCGCCGCAGATGCCGCAAGGTCGTGCGCTCCACCGCGCTCTTGAACGAGGACAGGAATCCCCACAGCAGCAGCGCCGCCCATAGCACCCACATGGCGAGATCGAACGCCGCCGCGGTCAGCGCAATGGCGCCGCGGCCGAGGAATTTCAGCACCGCGCGGGTCTTGCCGCCCTGCTTTTCCGCGAGCTTGGCGATGCGCGCCATTTCGCGCGGATTGTCGGCCAGCTTCAGGCCGTCGAAGGCGGCGCGGGTGCCGGCCTTGGTCTGCACCCGTCCGACATCGCGGGTGAGCCGCAGAACGTCGTCGGCCTTTTCGAGTTTCACCGCCTGCCGCGCCGCGCGTACCGCCACGGCGGGCTCGGTCAGCGACGCCCCCGCCATCGCCTTGCGCAGACCGGACCAGTCGACCACGCCGCGCAGCGAGCGCGCGATGGAGTCGCCCATGCGCGCGCCGAGCCGTCCGGTCTTGCGCGCGGCTTTGACCACCGTCAGCCCGACGCGGGCCGGCGCCCCGGCGCCGAGCGTCGCATAGGTGCCGGCGGTAATTGCGATGCCGACGGCGGACAGGCCGAGAATCAGGTGATCGGGCTCCTGCCCGGCTGCCCAGCGGCCGCCTTCGCGGATCGCATCGCGGATATCGCCGAACACGAACAGGTCGCCGAGCGCGGTGCCGGCCAGGCTCACCAGATCGTCCGGCTCGCCGGTAATCAGGCCGCGGGTGAAATTGCCGGCGGTGGCGGCCGCACTGGCGGCGGCGGACGTGGCAGCCTCGACTTTGGCAAGCAGGTCAGCGGGAACCGCGATCTGCCGCGTCTGCGCCAGTTCGACAAAGCTCTTGGCGAGTTCCGGATCGTCCGCCGCCAGGGCGGCTTCGATCTCGCGGGCCGCGGCGGGGGCATCGAAAGTCCGGGCCAGTTGGCGCTCGGCGAGTTCGGCCGGATCGTCCTGCACCCAGAGCAGCATGGCCGATTCATAGGCCCGCGGCAGCACCGCGAAGGCAGCCATGCCGCAGATCAGGGCCGCGATCAGCACAAGGCTGATCCGCAGCCGCGAGGCGCGAACGGACGCGGGGTCCGAGGGCTCCGTGCCATCCGTGTCGGGGAGATGCATGCCGGTGAACGTCTCTCCTCGCCGCCGGACGGAAAAAACCCCCGCCGGTGCCAAAAGCGGCATTGATTAACGCAGGCTCGCCGCTATGGTGCCCCCGAATATAGGACGAATATCCCGAGGAACGAGGCTTCTACGAGCATGGCGGACCACGTCGTACCTCATTTTCACAACGATCCGGGCGTTTCGGTGATCGAAATCGGCGCTCGGGAATTCATGTGCACCGGCGCCCGTCCGCCCTTCGACCATCCGCATATCTTCTGCGACATGGGCGACGAGAACGAAATCATCTGCAGCTATTGCTCCACCCTCTACCGCTTCAATCCGGCCCTGGATGCGCATGCCGCGATCCCGCAGGAATGCGCCCTGACCGAGAGCGAAGCCGCCTGAACCCTTAGCTGACATCGGCGTGCCGTGGCGTCATCGCGAACCATCATCGTCGCAGGCGCCGGGATCGGCGGACTGACCGCAGCGCTCGCGCTTGCGCGCAAGGGGTTCCGCGTCGTCATTGTCGAACAGGCGCCGGAATTGTCGGAGACCGGCGCCGGCCTGCAGCTGTCTCCCAATGTCACCCGCCTGCTGATCGAGCTCGGTCTCGGCAACAAGCTGCAAGCGCACAGCGTCGCCCCCGAATGGCTCGTGATCCGGCGCGGCCGCAATGGCGGCGAGATCGCGCGCATGCGCCTCGGCACCGATATCGCCTTTCGCTTTGGCGCGCCCTACTGGATCGTTCACCGTGCCGACCTGCAGGCGGTGCTGCGCGATGCCGCACTCGCGCAACCCGATATCGTGCTGCAGCTCGGCGCGCGTATTGAGGGTTTCGCCACGCACCAGGATGGCGTTACGGTACAGATCCGCCGCGGCGATCAGCTCAGCGACGAGCGGGCTGCGGCCCTGATCGGCGCCGATGGTCTGTGGTCGATGACCCGGCGCGCTCTCGGCGACGCAAGCGCACCGCGTTTCAGCGGCCGCACCGCCTGGCGCGCGACCGTCCCGGTCTCGGCGATGCCCGCGGAATTTCGCGGCCCCGCCATCCATCTCTGGCTCGGACGCAGCGCCCACCTGGTTCACTATCCCGTACGCGCCGGCCATCTGGTCAACATCGTCGCCATCGTCGGCGACACATGGCAAGCCGAAGGATGGTCTGCGCCCGGCACCCCCGCCGAACTGCTGAAGCGTTTCGGCACATTGTCCTGGGGCGATGCTGCGCTATCGGTGCTGCAGACGCCCGAGTCATGGCTGAAATGGGCGCTGTTCGAACGTCCGCCACTGCGGCGCTGGGGGCAAGGCCGCATGACGCTGCTTGGCGACGCCGCGCATCCGATGCTGCCGTTTCTCGCACAAGGCGCGGCCATGGCGATCGAGGACGCCATGGTGCTCGCCGATTGCCTTGGCCAGCAGCCCGACAATGTTGCTGAGGCTTTGCGCAACTACGAAGCACTGCGGCACGGCCGCACCGCGCGGGTGCAGCGCGCGGCGCGCTTCACCGGCGACATGTATCAACTGGACGGGCCCCTCGCCGTCGCCCGCAATGTCCTGCTGCGCCGCATGGGCAGCAAAAGGCTGCGCGCGCGCTACGATTGGCTGTATGATTGGCGGCGTCGCTGACATGGATATGCGGGGATCTGCCCATGTTCGAAACGACCATTGCCGGCAGCCTGCCGAAACCCGCATGGCTCGCCGAAACCGAAAAGCTCTGGGCGCTATGGCGCCTTGAAGGAGAGGCTCTCGCCTCCGGCCAGCGCGACGCCACGCTGCTGGCGATCAAGCTGCAGGAAGATGCCGGCATCGACATCGTCACCGACGGCGAACAGGCGCGCCAGCATTTCGTGCATGGCTTTCTCGAGCGCGTCGAAGGCATCGACTTCGAGCACAAGGTGGAAATGGGAATCCGCGACAATCGCTACAAGGCGATGGTGCCAGTTGTAAGCGGACGTCTGCTGCTGAAAGACCGCGTACATGACATGGAGGCGAGGACCGCGCGGGCGCATACGCGGCGCAAACTGAAATTCACCCTGCCCGGGCCGATGACCATCGCCGACACCGTCGCCGACCGGTTCTATGGCGACCGCATCAAGATGGCCTTCGCCTTTGCCGATCTTCTCAACCAGGAAGCGCGCGCGTTGGAGCGCGACGGCGTCGACGTCATTCAGTTCGACGAGCCCGCGTTCAACGTGTTTCTCGACCAGGTCGCCGGCTGGGGCATCGATGCGTTGCACCGCGCCATCGACGGCCTGCAATGCAGGACCGCCGTCCATATCTGCTACGGCTATGGCATCAAGGCGAATGTGGACTGGAAGCAAGGCCTCGGCAGCGAATGGCGGCAATACGAGGCGATCTTTCCGGCGCTGGCGAAGAGCCGCATCGACCAGATCTCGCTCGAATGCCGCAACTCAAGGGTACCGCTCAGCCTGCTGTCGCTGCTCGAAGGCAAGGACATTCTGGTCGGCGTGATCGATGTCGCGACCGACGTCATTGAGACGCCGGAGGATGTCGCGGCGACGATCGAGGCCGCGATGCAATTCGTACCGAAGGAGCGCATCGTCGCCTGCACCAATTGCGGCATGGCGCCGATGCGGCGCGATATCGCCGAAGCCAAGCTGAAGGCGCTGAGCGAAGGGGCCGCGCTTGCCCGTCAGCGGTTCGGATAAGTCAACTATTCAGCATCGTCACCCGCGGGCTTGTCTCGCGGGTCCCGCTTAGGAAGGCACTGCGTCCCCAAGCGAGATGGCCGGGACAAGTTTACACTCCGGCCGGCCTTTGGCCGGACCGGGGTGCCCGGCCATGACAAGGCATCCTAGCGCTCGGCCCGCACCAGCACCTGCATCAATTCCTCGACCTTGCGGCGCTGCTCTTCCCGGTCGCCGGACGCGATCGCGCCATGCACGCAATGCGCAACGTGATCACGCAGCACTTCTTCCTCGACGCGGCGGAGCGCCGCGCGCACGGCGGAAATCTGCGTGACGATATCGATGCAGTAGCGGTTCTCGTCGACCATGCGCGACAGCCCGCGCACCTGGCCTTCGATTTTGTTCAGACGCTTCTGCACAGAGGCCTTGGCTTCTTTCTGCATGCGGTCTATATACCCCCCTAGGGTATATTCTGCAAGCCGGAACCGTCATGACACACGATCACGCCCAGGCTCACTCCTGCTGTTCGCACAATCACCAGCCACAGGCGGCGGCCGGAAAGGTGATCGATCCGGTCTGCGGCATGAGCGTGGACCCGCATACGGCTAAGCACCGGCACACGCATAAGGGACAGACCTATTATTTCTGCTCGGCCGGCTGCCGCACGAAATTCATCGACGACCCGGACAAATATCTCTCACCGAAACAGCGCGCCGCCGAGCCGGTGCCGGAAGGCACGATCTACACCTGCCCGATGCA
>JAEWCJ010000395.1 GCA_023390695.1 Pseudomonadota bacterium
ACATCGACCCCCACCGGGCGGGCCGCTACGCGGCTCACCACCCTCCCCACAAGGGGGAGGGTGGGACCTCATGGCTCACTTCATCTTGCAGTCTTTGGCGTATGCATCGGGGACGCCATTGAAGACCTTTTCCACGATCTCGGTCTGGAACTTGCCATCCGGACGCTTGACCACCTTGGTCAGATAGAAATCCTGGATCGGATAGTTGTTGGTGTTGAACTTGAAGGCACCGCGAAGGGACTGGAAGTCGGCCTTCTTCAGGGCGGCGCGCAAGGCGGCCTTGTCGGCCGTGTTGCCTTTGGTGCCCTTGAGCGCGGAATCGATCAGCAGCGCGGCGTCATAAGCCTGGAAGGCATAGGTCGCGGGCACTGCGCCGAATTCCTTCTCATACGCCGCGACGAACTTCTTGTTCTGCGCATTGTCGAGATTGGGCGCCCAGTTGGTGCCGCCGAAGAAACCGATCGCGGCATCCTGCTGCGCCGGGAGCGTCGATTCATCGACGGTGAAGGCGGACAGGAACTTGATCTTGTCGGCAAGACCGGCCTGACGGAACTGCTTGACGAAATTCACGCCCATGCCGCCCGGCAGGAACACGAAGATCGCGTCGGGGCCGGCCGCCGCGATGCGCGACAATTCGGCCGAATAATCGAGCTGGTTCAGCGGGACATAGACCTCATCGACGATCTCGCCCTTGTAGTGACGCTTCACGCCGGCCAGCGCGTCCTTGCCGGCCTGATAATTCGGCGCCATCAAATAGAGCTTCTTGATGCCGGAATCCTGCGCATATTTGCCGGACACTTCGTGGTTCTGGTCGTTCTGATACGAGGTCACGAAGAAGTTCGGGTTGCATTCCTTGCCGGCGAAATTGGACGTACCGGCATTCGGGCTGATCAGGATCGCGCCGCTGTCGGTGACCGGCTTCATGATCGCCTGCAGGATGTTGGAGAAGATCGGACCGACGACGAAATCGACCTTGTCACGATCGACCAGAGCCTTCACCTTGTTCACGGCGACGTCGGGCTTCAGCTCGTCGTCCTGCACGATCACCTCGACCTCGCGGCCGCCAAGCTTGCCGCCCAGATCTTTCACCGCGAGCTGGAAACCGTTGCGCAATTGCTGGCCGAGCACGGCGGGCGGGCCCGACAAGGTGGAGATAACACCAACCTTCAGCTTCTCCTGCGCCTGCGCAGCCGTCAGGCTCAGGGTTAACGCCGCGCCGACCGTCAGCGCAGAAATCATCTTGTTCATCACGCAACCTCCCATCGCGGATCGTGGACCACGTCAGTCGTCCCTACCCGTCAGCGCGGCCGACGGAAATGGGGCATAGCGACGCCACGAGATAGTTTAGGTTTAAAATATCGGGTTTGGGAAGCCCGTTTTGCGGGCGGGCCCCGCCTGCCGGATGAGCGTTTACGCTGACTGCAAAAGAAGCCGGGCGGCGGCACGGAATCGTTTTTGCAGCTTGTCATTCGTGGTTGAATGCCGCCAAGACTGCACGACCAACGACGCAATGACACGTGACGGGAGACAAAATTCCATGCCACCGCTGACAGCAGGCATCACCAAGGCCGGCACCGGCATTGACGGGATCGTCTGGAACATCCTCGGCCAGACCTATGTGCCCAAACAACTGACCGAAGAATCCTTCTCCTGGCACGCCACCTTTCCGCCCGGCACCTTCGTGCCGCCGCACATCCATCCGACCCAGGACGAATTCATCTACATGCTCGAGGGGCGCCTCGATGCGGTGATCGACGGACGCGACTATGTCGCCACCGCCGGCGACCTGGTCAAGCTGCCGCGGCAGATTCCGCATGGCCTGTTCAACAAGTCGGACCAGGCGGTGAAATGCTTCTTCTGGGTGACGCCGACGCGCCGGCTCTATGATCTGTTCTGGGGCATCCACTCGATGGCGGAGCAGAACCCGCAGGACGTGGTCGCGCTCTCCGCAAAACACGAAATCGTGTTCCTGCCGCCGCAGGAGTGATCCGCTTCCGCGGACGATTGCGGGCCTCTGAAAAAACCGGACCGGGCGGGATCTCCTCGCCCGGTTTTTTGTCGCGGCGGCCGGGCGCCGGCGCGGCAACCAAGACGTCACGCGCCGCGCCGGAGACCGTCGCCATCGAGGATGCGAGGAACGAGGATGCGAGGAAGATGCGGAGCAGCGGTCTTTGCGCCGCGGATGACGGCCTCTCCCGACGAGGAACGGGGTTTCTACGAGCATGACGGCGCGTCAGCAGCGCACCGCCGGCATCCGTTTCATAGGAATATTTTCACGTGAAACATTGCAGGTTGTCCTGCAATGTCCGCAACTTACGCCGCTTTCACGGCCGACTTGTTGACCTGCTCGCGCGCGAAGCCGGCGGTCGAGGCATAGCCGCGCACGATCGCCTTGCGCTCCTCATAGGAGAGCACGTCGTCGATATTGGTGAAGCCGTTCGGCGCCCGCTGCTCCACCGCGTCGATCACGCCTTCCGGACCGCCCTTGCGGTTCATCATCACGATCTGCGTGGTCATCGGCAGGCGCTCCTGCTCATAGGCCCAGAGCGCGTGGTAGACATGCTCGCAATCGCGCAGCCGGTCGGCGAGGCAGCGCGCATCGAGGATCGCCTGCGAGGCGCCGTTGGAGCCGACCGGATACATCGGATGCGCGGCATCGCCGAGCAGCGTCACGCGGCCATGCGACCAGCGCGGCAGGGGATCGCGATCGCAGAGCGGATATTCCCAGAATTCCGGCGTCGCCTCGATCAGCGCCTTGGCATCGATCGCCGGAATGTTGAAGCGCTGCACATGCGGCATCAGATCCTCGAAGCGGCCCGGCCGCGACCAATCCTCCTTCTTCGGCGTGCCGCCGCCCTGCGCCACCTTCACCATCACCGCCCAGTTGGTGAGGCGGCGATCCTCGCGCGAGCCTTCGGCGATCGGATAGAGCACGAGCTTCGCCGCCATGCCGCCGGCGATGATCATCGAACGGCCGGTGAGAAATTGCGGCCAGTCGAGCGCGCCGCGCCACAGCGTCGTGCCGGTCCAGCGCGCCGGCTCTTCGTTCGGATAGAGTTTGGCGCGCACGAAGGAATGGATGCCGTCGGCGCCGATCAGGATGTCGCCGCGGGCGGTCTTGCAGTGATGGCCATGCCGGTCGAAGAACCAGGCGGTGACGCCGCCCTCATCCTGAGTGAAGCCGCCAAGCCGGTGGCCGGTATGGAGGCGCGATTCCCCGAGCCGCGCCCGCGCCGCGGCATAGATGACGCCCTGCAGGCGGCCGCGATGAATGGAGAATTGCGGCACCTCGAATCCGGCATCGGTGCCGCGCGGCTCGCACCAGACTTCCTGTCCGTAGATGTTGGTGTAGATCAGCTCATAGGTGCGGATGGCGACCTGATTCAGCCGGTCCAGCAGGCCGAGCTGCGCCAGTTCCTTGATCGCGTGCGGCAGGGTGTTGATGCCCACACCCAGTTCGCGGATCGTGTCCGCCTGCTCGAAAATCTCGCAATCGATGCCGCGCGCATGCAGCATCAGGGCAGCGGTCAATCCGCCCACGCCGCCGCCAACGATAATCGCCTTCATGTCGGTGTACGCCTCACGTCAGTCCAAACCCGGTTGGCGCCCATCATGACGTCCGGCCGGGGGGAAGCGCAATGCGCTCCGCTGCCTTTGGTTGACGGATGCGCCTGGGTGGGATGGGAGCAAATTCTGCGGGGACGCTACGGCGGCGCCGGGCGGCGTTCCGCCGCTAACCACATTCAAACAATCCGCTCCTGTGGATTAACGATCCATTGACCATCGCAGGACGTGCAAATATGGTGATTTCGCGCGTGGAGAGCGGGACCCCGCGGCAATTTTTGAAGAATTTATAGATTCACCAGGCCCTTAGGGGGGGCATCGGATGCTGCACGGGACTCGGATCGCGTCCGACGAGTGGGCGTTCGACGTTGCGCAGCCGTCGCAGGCGGCCACCGCCGGGGCGCCCGGCGCCCACGGCCATATCACCGTCCCCGACGCGCACCTCCTGTTCAGCGGCGACTTCCAGCGCTCCGGCCCGGATCTGAAGATCGTCGGCGAGGACGGCAACGCCTTCCTCATTCCGGATTATTTCCGTAGCGAGAAACGCGCCACCCTGCTCTCGCCGGAAGGCGCGTCGCTCGCGCCGGAGGTGGTCGAAGCACTGGCCGGCCCGCTGGCGCCCGGCCAATACGCGCAGACCGGCGCGCAGACTTCCGATCAGCCCGCCATCGGCCGTGTCGAACAGGTGGCCGGCAACGCCACCATCGTGCGCAACGGCGTCGCCATCACCGCCAATCAGGGCGACGTCGTCCGCAAGGGCGATATCGTGCAGACCGGCAGCGACGGCCAGATCGCCGTGCTGTTCTCCGACGGCTCCACATTCAGCCTGTCCGCCAGCGCCCGCATGGTGCTGAACGATTTCGTCTACCAGGCCGGCGCTGCCAACAATTCCGCGCTGATCAGCCTAGTGCAGGGCACCATCGGCTTCGTCGCCGGACAATTGGCGAAGACCGGCGACATGCGCGTCGACACGCCGGTCGCCACCATGGGCATACGCGGCACGGCGGTGCTGGTGGAGATTTCCGCCAATGACGGCCAGACCAAATTCTCGGTGATGATGGAGCCGGACGGCACCACAGGCTCATTCAATCTTTACAACAAGACCACCGGCGCGCTGATCGCGACCGTCAACAATTCCAGCATCGGCTGGATGGTGACGCCGACCGGACCGCTGCAGATTCTGGCGCAGCAGATCCAGAAGACGCAGGCCGAACTGGCGCAGGAGCTGGGCTATGTCCAGCAACTCTTCAATTTCTTCAATCAGGGCCAGCAGAACCCGTTCAATCCCGACGATCACACCAACGTCAATCCGAAGACGCAATTTGCCGGCACCGGCACGCAGTTCCTGACCACGCTCCCGGCCTTCACCTTCCAGGAGATCGTCAACCACCTGACCAATCCGGTCACCTTCAGTTTCACACCGCCGATCATGACGCCGCCGGACCCGCAGGTCCCGTCGGTGCCGGACATCATCAACGTCTCGGTCACGCCCAACCGTCCGCCGGTTGCCGTCGACGATCCGGACGGCCTGCCGGGCGATGGCGATGTCCTGCCGAACGACGAAGACCCCGAAGGCGGCGTGATCACCGTCACGAGCGTGCAGTTCCTCCCGGACGGGGTCGACACTCCCGTCGAGGCGGCGAACACTGAAATTCAGGGCAAATACGGCAAGCTGATCATCAGCCCGAACGGCAGTTACTCGTATGTGCCCTATGGCACCGAGTACGACCGACTCACGGCGGGCGACAACGTTATCGAGCTGTTCAAATACACGATCAGCGATCCGTTTGGCGCGACGGCCAGCGCAACCCTCACCATCAACATCGAGGGCGTCAACGATGCACCGGAAGCCGTTGCGGATAGTGACGGCGTGCAGGCCGCAGGCCTTGTCGACGGCCAGCCGACGCTGGGCGATCCGATCGCGACCGGCAACGTGCTGGCGAACGACACCGATATAGACACCGGCGACACCAAGAAAGTCGTCGGCGTGAGGGCCGGCGACCACACCGCCAGCGAAGGCAGCGTGTCCGGCCACGTCAACGCGATCATCCAGGGCAAATACGGCTTCCTGGTCCTGCTCGAAAACGGCAAATACATCTACACGCTGAACAATCTCGACCCCGATACGATCAGGCTCGGCGAAGGCGAGACCGGCCAGGACGTCTTCACCTACACGATGGCGGACGCCGCCGGCGAAACCTCAACGACCACGCTCGTTATCGATGTGGCGGGCGCCAACAGCGCACCGGTCATCACAGGAGGCGTGCGCACCGGCTCGGTGACCGAAAATGCGCCGACCGACTGGGTGTCGGGCACGTTGGCGAAGACCGACATCGACAATGACGACACCGCTGCAAACGATGCGTGGGCGGTCGACTTGCGTCAGGGTCAGACACGCGTCGATTCCCATACGGTCCAAGGGACCTACGGGACCTTCACGATCGATCAGAACGGCAAGTGGACCTATACCCTCGACAACTCGCTGCAGGCGACCCAGGCCCTGCAGAACGGCGATCATCCGGTCGAGACCTTCACCGTCCGCGTCACCGATTCTCACGGTGCCTACGACACGCAGACGGTCAGGGTGACGGTGAACGGCAAGAACGATGCACCGACCGCAAATGACGACGTGTTTGGAAACGTCCCTCCGGGTTGGACGCTCAATCAAGAGACCGGTCATCTGTACAAATACGTGTCCGCGCCGCTGATCAGTTGGTCCGCCGCGGCGGCTGCGGCGGCTGCCGAAGGCGGCTATCTGGCGACGATCACCGACGCCTACGAAAACAGCCTGATCTTTTCGCTGGTCGGCAATCGCGTCGCCTGGCTCGGCGGATCGGACGCCGGCCAAGAGGGCCACTGGAGATGGGTGACCGAGCCGAACGGATCGATCTCCTTCACCTTCACCGCGTGGGAATCCGGCGAGCCGAACAATCTCCTGAATGAAGATTACCTTGCCACCTGGGGCAACGGCACCTGGAACGATCTGGCCGACAATTTCCTCGCCCGGCTTATCGCCGGCCTGGAGGGCTATGTGATCGAGCGCGACGGCGCGCTGCATGAGCATTATCTGCAGATCACCGA
>JAEWCJ010000426.1 GCA_023390695.1 Pseudomonadota bacterium
TCATCGACATGGCCGGCCTCGCGCAGAAGGGCGGCGCCGTTTACAGTCATATCCGCATCTCCAATACGCCGAACGAAATCCACGCTATCCGCATGGCGGCGGGCGGCGCCGATCTGGTGCTCGGCGGCGATATTGTCGTCGCCGGCAACAAGAAGGTGCTGGCGGCGGTCAAGCATGGGTCCACCAAGGTGGTGGCCAATCTCGCCGAATTCCTGCCCGGCGACTTCACCCGCAACGCGGATTTCTCGCTGCCGATGGAGCGGCTGAAGCGCGCGATCCAGAATGCGGCGGGACGTGAGAATGTCTCGTTCGTGGATGCCGGACGTCTCGCGACCGCTTTGCTTGGCAATTCGATTGCTGCCAACATCTTCCTCGTCGGCTACGCCTACCAGCTCGGCGCGCTGCCGCTGTCGGCGGAAGCGATCGAGCAGGCCATCGAAATGAACGGCGAGGCGGTGGCGATGAACCAGGCCGCTTTCCGCTGGGGCCGCCGCGCCGCGCTCGATCTTGCGGCCGTGGAGAAACTGGTGCCGCCGCCCGCGGCGCAGGACGACAACCGTCGCCTGTCGCAATCCTTCGACGAGATCGTGCAACGGCGTGTGGCCTTCCTCACGGATTACCAGAACGCGGCTTATGCCGCGCGTTACCGCAGGCTGGTGGATGCGGCACGCGAGGCCGAGCGGCTGAAAGTCCCCGGCCGGCAGGGCCTGGCCGAAGCTGTGGCGCGCTACCTGTTCAAGCTGATGGCCTACAAGGACGAATACGAGGTTGCCCGGCTTTACACCGACGGCACCTTCCGCAAACAGGTCGAGCAGTCTTTCACCGGCGAGGATCTGCGCTTCGAGTTCCATCTCGCGCCGCCACTGCTCGCAAAAGTGGACAAGGCCACTGGCGAACCGAGGAAGATGAGTTTCGGCCCGTGGGTTCTCAAGGCCTTCGGTCTGCTCAAGCATTTCAAGGTGTTGCGCGGCACCCCGTTCGATCCCTTCGGCTATTCTGCCGAGCGCCGCACCGAACGGCAATTGATCGCCGACTACCAGGCGCTGCTCGACGAAGTGATGCAGAAGCTGACGCCGGAAAACCATGCGATCGCCGTGGGCCTCGCGGCCATTCCGGAAAAGATCCGCGGCTTTGGCCATGTCAAGGCGCGGCATCTGAAGGCCGCCAAGGCGGACGAGGCTGTATTGCTGGAGCAGTTCCGGGCGGGGTCGGCCCCTTTGCTGAAGGCCGCCGAGTGATGCGCCCGGCCCGGTGGCGCGCCGTGCAGTAAGATACCGCTGGCAAGGAACCGGGTTCAGAGTTGGAATGCATTGGCATCCTTGCGCACACGCAATTTCACGCGCCGCGAATAAATCGTCCTGTCGCTTCGGCGCCACTTTGCGCCGGACATGTTTCGTAGCAGACTGAGCGGGCAGGCAGCCGGGTCCACATAGGACCATGGCGGCCAAAGAAGCGCGGTTTACGCGCCGAGGGGAAAAACACCGGGAGGAATGCGCTGTGGCGAATAAGGCCGCTGCTGCCGACGCGGACACGTTTCCGAAACTCCTCATTCATAACGCGCGCGTGCGCGGCAATCGTCCGGCATTGCGCCACAAGGATCTCGGCATCTGGCAGACCTGGTCCTGGATGCAGGTGCTGGATGAGGTGCGTGCGCTGTCCGTCGGCCTGCGGGATATGGGCCTGCAGCACGGGGACAGGCTGGCCATTGTCGGCGCCAACCGGCCGCGGCTCTATTGGGCGATGTGCGCGGCGCAGGCGCTGGGCGCCGTGCCGGTTCCGCTCTACGCCGATTCCGTCGCCGAGGAGATGGCCTATGTGCTCGATCATGCCGAGGTCACGATCGCGGTGGTGCAGGACCAGGAGCAGGTCGACAAGCTGATCTCGATTTCCGACCGGGTGCCGAAGCTCGGACATATCGTTTACGACGAGACCCGCGGTCTGCGCGATTACGACCATTCGCGCCTTACCTCGATCGACGATGTGCAGAAGAGGGGACGCCGGCATTTGTCCGAGCCCTGGGCGCAGAAGGAATGGGACGAGATGGTCGCGCAAGGCCGCGGCAGCGATCTCGCCATCATCCTTTATACGTCGGGCACGACCGGCCGTCCGAAAGGCGTGATGCTCACGCACGACAACGTGCTGATCTCGGCGCGGAACGGCAATCTCTACGACGCGCTCGGCGAAAACGAGGAAGTGCTCGCCTATCTGCCGCTGGCCTGGGTGGGCGACCACATCTTCTCGTACGCGCAATCCTATGTCGCCGGCTTCTGCGTCAATTGTCCGGAGGCCGGCGAAACCGTGGTCGAGGATCGCCGCGAGATCGGCCCGACCTATGCGTTCGCGCCGCCGCGCATCTACGAGAATCTGCTGACGCTGACCATGGTGCGGATGGAGGATGCCGGCAAGCTGAAGCGGCGTATGTTCCATTACTTCATTGATTTTGCCCGCAAGTGGGGCGAGAAGATTCTCAACAAGGAGAGCGTGCCGCTGCATGCGCGGCTCATATACTGGCTCGGCGAAGCGCTGGTCTATGGTCCGTTGAAGAATCGCTACGGCCTGTCGCGCGTGCGCGTCGCCTATACGGCGGGGGAGGCGATCGGTCCGGAGATTTTCCGTTTCTATCGTTCGCTCGGCATCAATCTGAAGCAGCTTTACGGCTCCACCGAGGCCTCGGTCTATATCACCGCGCAGCCGGACGGCGAGATCTATGCCGACACCGTCGGCAAACCCAATATCGATGTGGAAGTGAAGATCGCCGATAGCGGCGAGGTGATGTTCCGCTCGCCCGGCGTCTTTCAGGGCTATTACAAGGATCCCGAGAAAACCGCGGAGACGAAAACCCAGGACGGCTGGGTGCATACGGGCGATGCCGGCTTCATCGACGCGAAGAGCGGGCATCTGAAGATCATCGACCGCGCCAAGGACGTCGGCCGTCTCGAGGACGGCACGCTGTTCGCGCCGAAATACATCGAGAACAAGCTCAAATTCTATCCGAACATCAAGGAGGCAGTTGCCTATGGCGACCAGCGCGACATGGTCTGCGCGATGATCAATATCGATCTGGTCGCGGTCGGGAGCTGGGCCGAGCGCAACAACGTGGTCTACGGCTCCTATCAGGAACTCGCCGCTCATCCGCGCGTCTATGAGATGATCGAGAAACATGTCGCCGAGGTGAACCGCTCGCTGGCCGAAGAGGGCGCGATGGCCGGCGCGCAGATCCGCCGCTTCCTGATCCTGCACAAGGAGCTCGACGCCGATGACGGCGAACTGACCCGCACCCAGAAGGTGCGGCGCGGCTTCATCGCCGAACGCTACGCGCCGCTGGTCACGGCGCTGTATGGCGGCGGGGATGCGGCCGATATCTCCACCGAGGTCACCTTCGAGGACGGCCGCAAGG
>JAEWCJ010000449.1 GCA_023390695.1 Pseudomonadota bacterium
GTCGAGCGCCTTGCCGGCTTCGACCGCGCGATCGACCAGACGCGACAGGTGAAGGCATCCTCCGACGTTACACTGGCCAGCGACGGCAAGGACGGCATCACGCTCGACGGTCTCGATCTCGCTTTGCCCAACGGCAAGCCGCTGATCGCGGCCGAGAATCTCCGTCTCGACGACCGCCACACCCTGGTCACCGGTCCAACCGGGGCCGGCAAATCCACCCTGTTCCGCGCCATTGCCGGTCTTTGGCCGTTCGGGCGCGGACAGATCCGCATTCCGGACGGCGCCCGGGTGATGATCCTGCCGCAGCGGCCGTATTTTCCGGTCGGCCCGCTGGCCGCTGCGATCGCCTACCCGGCCGAGCCGGGCACATTTGATGACGCGCAACTTGCGAACGCATTGCAGGCCGTCGGCCTGCCGGCGCTGACAGAAAGGCTGCATGAGGATGCACACTGGAACCGGATTCTGTCGCTGGGCGAACAGCAGCGGCTCGGCATTGCGCGCGCCCTGCTGCAACAGCCGGACTTCCTGTTTCTGGACGAGGCCACCGCTTCGCTCGACGAGGCCTCGGAGGCGAGGCTTTACAAGCTGCTGCAGGCGCGGCTGACCGGCACGGCGATCATTTCGATCGGGCATCGCTCGACATTGGCGGCGTTCCACCAGCGCCGGATGCAGCTTTTGCCCGACCGCGATCATCACCGGCTGGACGAGGCGGGGATGAACGCGGAAAAACCCTGAAGGCATCTGGCCAGCTTTCCTCCGGCCAGGATCCGCGCCGAACGGCGTTGTGCCAGAGCCAGGCGAAAGCCAGGAGCAGCAGCGCACCGGCCGCCACCGGCACCAGGAAAAAGCTCCAGGACAGATCGCCGAGCGCGATCAGCAGCGGACTGATTCCGGCCGGCGGATGAAAGGTGCGGCTGACATGCATGGCGGCGATCGCCAGAGCGACAGCCAGCGCCGCCGCGAACGGTCCGGGTCCCATCGCCTTCACCACCATCAGGCCGACAAGGGCCGACATCAGATGTCCGCCGACCAGCGCCCGCGGCTGCGCCGGCTTGGCCTCCGGCGAGCCCATGACCAGCACGATCGATGTCGCGAACGGTATCGAGGCCAGCGGATAGGCAAGCTGGGCCGACAGAAATTCCATGACCGCGATGGCCACTCCGCCGCCGGCGGCACCGGCCGCGATCATGATCGCGGATCTTGCGCTGTTCATCGCCAAGGGCCCTCGCGCTCCAGCCTTCGCTGGAGTTGCAACGGCAATGCCAACATGAGCCAGCCGATCCCGGCTGTCGTTCCCGGCAAAAAAAAGAGGCGGCAGCCTTGCGACCGCCGCCCCTGCCGGAGATTCAACCTCGGATCACTTCAATGCATTCAGCGTGGTGTCGAACTTGCCGGACACGATGAACGTGTCGCCGCACCACCTGTTGGTCGAATTCGGAACCGCCGAGATCAGAAGGGCCGCGCAATCCGTGGCGTCCATATTCGTGCCGTGATAGCGCAGATCGAGGGTCAGAGCCTTGTAGGTGAAGGCACCGCCGATATTGTAATAGGTGTAGCTCGGATCGACGTAGCCCGCCGCAATGAACGGCTTGTCGTCGATGAACCAGTGACCGAGTTCACCGGAGAAGAACAGGCCGAGGTCTCCGTACTTCCAGGGCGTCACCCACTTGAAGGTACCGGACAGATAGAACGCCTCGGCATCCCCCGGCACACCCAGACCGAGACTGGCGATGGTGTTGAAGGTCTCGCTGTAGTTCAGCAGGTCCGGCGTATAGAAGAGGTTGGCGCCGACCGTGAAATCCGGCGTGATGTTGTAAGCGACCTTCGCATAGACTTCCCAGAAGTCGCTGTCGGTGGTGAAGCCGTTGAAGATCTCTTTCGGGTAATAATAGTACCAGAAGCCGAGATCGAGCGAGAGCGGGCCCCACGCATGGCGCCAGCCGCCGTAGAAGTCGATTTCGGCCGACGGATTGGTCAGACCATAATCCACCGCCGACACGGCGGTCGCAGTCACTCCCGGCCAATCGATCGCCATCGCGGCGATGCCGGCATACCAGGTGCCGAACGTGCTGGGCGTGAACTGGAATTCCAGATAGGCGCCGCCGGACGGTCCTCTGTTGGACTGGGAGACGCCGCGGAAATTGTAGTCGGAGGTGATGACGCCGCCGAAGGCTACGTCCCAAGGAGTGGTCACGACCGGCGGTGCGGCCTTGTAAACCGGCGCGGCGATATCCGCGGCAAGCGCCGGACTTGCGGAAACGGCGAGCGCGAACATCGCCGGCATTGCGAACTTCTTCATGGCTAGACCCTTCTTCTTAGACGCTTCGGCGGAAGAGCGTGGTGCTCTTGTTCGCGACCCGGCTTCGCTGAACTCCCCGAACCGTCTACCCCCTGCCTTGCTGCAGTCGCGCTCATCACGCCGGGAAACAGGGTTACCGACAACGCGAAAAAAGCGGCATCTGCTGCCTTTTTGGGCGTTTCCGACCTAAACCAGTTCGAACTTCACATGTTTCCGTCACAAACCGTCCGCATGTTGCGCGGAAGCTACATGTGCGGATGCTGGTTTTTTATCGGAGCGTCAGCGACGTTATGGAGGCACGGCAATGGACGCCTGCGCCGTACACAGTCCCGGCTAGACGATCTGCTTGTAGGCCGGGATGGTGAGAAAATCGGCGAAGGTCTTCGACAGCGACAGATCGCTGAACAGCCTGATCGCCGCCGGGAATCGCGCCGCGTCATAAGCATCGGCGCCGATCTCACCCTTCACCCGCTGCATCTCTTCTTTCAGCGCCTTTCTGAAGAAGGCGGGGGTCACTTTCGTGCCGTTATCCAGCATCGCGCCGTAGCGCAGCCATTGCCAGATCTGCGCGCGGGAAATTTCGGCGGTCGCGGCATCTTCCATGAGATTGTAGATCGGCACCGCGCCGCGTCCGCCAAGCCAGGCGGCAATGTACTGGACGCCGACGCGGATATTGAGGCGGAAGCCGGCTTCCGTTTTCGTGCCCTCATGCACCTGCAAGAGCATGTCGCGCGTGATCTCGGCGTCGGGAATTTTATCGAGCTGATTCGGCTGCGGCATCAGGCGGTCGAACACCTCCTTCGCCACCGGCACGAGCGCCGGATGCGCGACCCACGTGCCGTCGAAGCCTTCCCGCACCTCGCGCTCCTTGTCGGCGCGCACCTTCGCGAAGGCTTCCTGATTGGCCTGCTCGTCGTCCTTGACCGGGATCTGCGCCGCCATGCCGCCCATCGCAAACGCGCCGCGGCGATGGCAGGTCTGCACCAGCAGGGTCGCATAGGCGCCGAGAAACGCCTTGCCCATCACCACCTGCCCGCGATCGGGAAGGATGTAATTCTTGCTCTTGGCGAATTTCTTCACGAACGAAAAAATGTAATCCCAGCGCCCGGCATTGAGACCGGCGATATGGTCGCGCAGCTCCCAGAGGATTTCGTCCATCTCAAATGCGGCCGGCAGCGTTTCAATCAGCACCGTCGCCTTGATCGTGGCATGCTGCAAACCGAGCGCCTGCTGCGCGAACACAAACACGTCGTTCCACAGCCGCGCTTCCTGATGCGTCTCAAGCTTGGGCAGATAGAAATAGGGGCCGGTGCCGGCTGCCTGCAACGCCGCATGATTGTGGAAGATGTACAGGCCGAAATCGAACAGCGCGCCGGCGATCGGCTTGCCGTCGACGGTCATGTGCTCTTCCAGCAGATGCAAGCCGCGCGGCCGCGGCACCATCACCGCCAGCTTCGCGCCGAGCGTGTAATGCTTGCCGGTCTCGGGATCGGTGAAGTCCAGCTTGCCGTCCCAGCGATCCTTCAGATTGAGCTGGCCTTCGATATTGTTGTCCCAGGTCGGTGAATTGGCGTCCTCGAAATCCGCGAGATAGACATTGGCGCCCGAATTCAGCGCATTGATGACCATCTTGCGATCGACCGGACCGGTGATCTCGACGCGCCGGTCCTGCAGATCGGCCGGGATCGGCGCGATCTTCCATTGCTCCTCGCGCACCGCGGCGGTGCTAGGCAGAAAGTCGGGCAATTGGCCGACGTCGAAACGCTTCTGCTGCGCGGCGCGCGCCGCCATCAGCTTCTGACGGCGGCCTTCGAAGTTGCGATGCAGGTCGGCAAGGAATTGCAGCGCCGGCGGCGTCAGGATCTCGTTGTAGCGCGGCTGCATCGGCGCCTTGATGCGGACGCCGCGCACGCCGGATGACTTCGCCACCGGGCTGCGCCCGGTCTTGCGGGCTGGACGCTTGGCGACGCGCCGGCTGGTGGCCTTGCCGGCGCTCCTGCCCGCAGATTTGCGGGTCCGCCTGCCGGCGCTTTTGACTGCGCGGACCTTGCTCTTCCGCGCAGTCTTGCGGGTCGTGGATTTGGATCCCGATTTGGGCGCCTTGCGCGAACGCAGCAAGGACGCAGCCTTGGCTCGGCGTCGCACCGCCATCCGGGCCAAGGC
>JAEWCJ010000026.1 GCA_023390695.1 Pseudomonadota bacterium
GGTCTCCACCGTGCCCGGCTATCTCGGCATCATCGCCGATGCGCGGGAGGCGGTGCAGATCGCCGACGAGATCGGTTATCCGGTGATGATCAAGGCGTCCGCCGGCGGCGGCGGCAAGGGCATGCGCATCGCCTATTCGCGCGAGGAAGTGGCGGAAGGGTTCACCCGCGCCCAGTCGGAAGCGAAATCCTCGTTCGGCGACGATCGCGTCTTCATCGAGAAATTCATCGTCGACCCGCGCCACATCGAGATCCAGGTGCTCGGCGACAAGCACGGCAACGTCGTCTATCTCGGCGAGCGCGAATGCTCGATCCAGCGCCGCAACCAGAAGGTCATCGAAGAAGCGCCGTCGCCGCTGCTCGACGAGGCGACGCGCCGTAAGATGGGCGAGCAGGCCGTCGCGCTGGCGAAAGCGGTGAATTACGACAGCGCCGGCACCGTCGAATTCGTCGCCGGGCAGGACCGCTCCTTCTATTTCCTTGAAATGAATACGCGGCTGCAGGTCGAGCATCCGGTGACCGAAATGATCACCGGCATTGATCTGGTCGAGCAGATGATCCGCGTCGCCGCCGGCGAGCCGCTCGCCATCAGGCAAAGCGACGTGAAACTGTCCGGCTGGGCGGTGGAAAGCCGGGTCTATGCCGAAGATCCGTACCGCAATTTTCTGCCCTCGACCGGCCGGCTGGTGCGCTATCGCCCGCCGGCGGAGTCGCAGGAGAACGGCGTCACTGTGCGCAACGACACCGGCGTCTATGAGGGCGGCGAAATCTCGATTTATTACGATCCGATGATCGCCAAGCTCGTCACCCATGCGCCGACGCGCGAAGCGGCGATCGACGCGCAGGCCGACGCGCTCGATGCCTTCTATGTCGGCGGCATCCGTCACAACATTCCGTTTCTCTCGGCGCTGATGGCGCATCCGCGCTGGCGCTCCGGCCATCTGTCCACCGGCTTCATCGCGGAGGAATTTCCCGACGGCTTCCACGGCGTCGCGCCGGAAGGCGAGACGGCGCATCTCCTCGCGGCGGTCGCGACCGCCATCGATCATGTGCTGGGCGAACGCAAGCGGCGGATTTCCGGACAGATGCCGCATCGTCTGGTGACGCGCGAACGCCAGCGTGCGGTCTGGCTGGGCGAGACCGAATACAGGCTCGAGGTCACGCGCGCCAACGGCGTGATCGAGGTGCAGTTCCGCGATGGTGCGCAGCATGTGCATCGCGTGCAGTCGGACTGGAAGCCGGGCGATCCGGTCTGGTCCGGCAGCGTCGATGGCGTGCATGTCGTGGTTCAGGTCAATCCGGTCCCGAACGGCTTCGATCTCAGCCACGCCGGCGTGCAGACGCGCGCCTATGTCTATACCGAAAGCGAAGCCGCTTACGCGCGGCTGATGCCGGTGAAGACGGTGACGGATAGCGGCAAGAGCGTGCTGTGTCCGATGCCGGGTCTCGTCGTGTCGATCAACGTCGCCGAGGGGCAGGAGGTCAAGGCCGGAGAGACGCTCGCGGTCGTCGAGGCGATGAAGATGGAAAACGTGCTGCGCGCCGAGCGCGACGGCACCGTCAAGAAGATCCATGCCAGAAAGGGCGACAGCCTGGCCGTGGACGCGGTCATCATGGAGTTTGCGTGAGGCGCCAGGCTGGCCTGGAGCAATACTTCGTTAAGCCGCGCGACATAAGAATTTTACCTCTCGTCGAGTTGAGGTCTGGATCAGAGGTGTGAAATGACCGCGCTGGCGCCGTTGAGTATCGCCTCCCGCATGCCGGTCGAGCCGCGTGAGTTTCCGAAGATCACGGCCAAATCCGCGGAAGAAGCACGTGCTGAAAGACGTGCTGCCAATCTTACGCCGCAGGAGGCGCTGCGTTCCGGCGCAGAACTTGGACCGGCCTATGCCGGCGACTCACGGGCGGACAATCACGTTTCCAAGATTCACACCGAGATCAAGGTGGATGGAAAGGTCATTGCGCGCATTTATAATAGTGGGGCCGCCGAAATCGCAGACGAATATGCGTTTCTGAGTGATGAGCTCGGCTTTCAGAACGACAAGATGGTTGGCCCCGATCTGGCCGAAGATCGCGCCAAACGCATCAAGGGAACTCTCCAGAAATATGGCGCCGTCATGGAAGATGACGTGTCGCTGACCAATCTGAAAGCGCCGATTCTCGAATTGCTGCGGGCAGGAACCGCACAGACGCAGGAAGAGTGGCAAAAATACATGGCCGAGCGTGGTCCGCTCGATCCGGGCACCTTGTTTTCGGGAAGTGCCTGATACGCTGCCAGGCGGTGCGTATGGTTTTGCCTGGCATTCCATGACAGCATTTGGCCGTTAGTCCTGTGCTGAGTGCGCGCAATGACCCTTCATTTTTCCTACGGTTCGAATATGGACCGCGCTGCCATGGCGCGGCGCTGTCCCGGCGCAACATTCCTTGGGCGCGCGATCCTTGACGATCATCGCTTTGTCATCACGACGGATGGCTACGCGTCGGTGTTGCGCATGCCGGGCGAACAGGTGCATGGCGTGCTGTGGCGATTGACGCCGCGGTGTCTTGCCGCTCTCAACGCCTATGAAGGCATCGACAGCGGGTTGTACAGCCGCGTGATGATGCCGGTGCAGGCGGATGGCCGCCGTGTCTCCGCGCTGGTGTATCTCGGACGCTCGCGCAGCGAGGGCAGACCGAAGCCCGGCTATATGGAAGCGGTCGTCGATGCGGCGCGCGCCGCCCCTCTGCCGCGTGCCGATGTTGAAAGCCTGTTGCGG
>JAEWCJ010000062.1 GCA_023390695.1 Pseudomonadota bacterium
GAAGCCGGCCGCGGCTTTGCGGTCGTGGCCTCGGAAGTTCGCAGTCTTGCCCAGCGTTCGTCGCAAGCGGCCAAGGACATCAAGGACTTGATCACCAGCAGCGCCGGACAGGTCAAGGAGGGTGTGGATCTCGTCAACCGGGCGGGCGCATCGCTCGGCGAAATCGTTGAATCGATCAAGAGCGTCGCTGACATCGTGTCCGACATCGCCAGCGCCAGCGCCGAGCAGGCTTCGGGCATCGACCAGGTCACCAAGGCCTTGGGTCAGATGGACGAGGTGACCCAGCAGAATTCCGCACTGGTGGAAGAGAATGCGGCGACAGCCAAAACGCTGGAAGAGCAGCAAGCCGCGATGAATGAACGGATCTCCTTCTTCCGCTTCGAGCGCGATCAGAGCATGGCTGCGCGGCCGCAGGCCAAGAGGTCGCAGCCGGCCAAGCGGGTCGCGGCGAGCAAACCGGCGCAGCGGTCTGCGATCCTGCGCCGCGATCGGCCGGCGCCTCGCAGCGTCGGAGCGACCGCCCTGGCGGAAGAGCAGGATTGGCAGGAATTCTAAGCCGCCTGGTGGAGGTGGATTAGCCTGATGAATGTTCTGGCGGCGGACTGGGAATACCGGATCCGCCGCTTTCTTTTCGGCGCCTCGGACGATCGGGGAGATATGACTGGTAATTGTCCATTTACCACAAGCATTCACACTTCTCTTGCGGGTGGCGTGTTTGATGCTGATGGCGGAACGCAGGGCAGGCCGATGACGCGCACCGTCGTCGCATGGGCCTGCGGTACCGCTTTTCAACACTCACGAATCCCGTGCGTGCTGAAGATGGTGTCAATACGGATTCGATTGCGTTCGGTCAGACAGCTTTGCAGGGGCGGCGTGATTGCTCATTCAAGGCGATTTGAGAAGCCGGCCGGGATATCCGCGATTTGAGTGGCCGGCTGCGCACGCTGCTGGTTCGCGGCCGGATGGATGTGATTGGTAACCGGAACTGAGGAAACGGGGATTGTGCCGTTTCAGGGGGAATGACTATGAACGTTGCACACGCGCTGAAATCGGTCGGATATTGGCTTAATCCCGCCAATTTACTGCTGCGTTCAGGCATCAAGGTCAAGCTGCAGCTTGCTTTCGGCGCGGCTGCCTTGATGACGGTGATCGCATCCGCGGTGGCAATCGTGTCATTCCAGTCAACCGAAGAGGGTGTGCAGCGGGTCGCGCAGCGCGAGGTGCCGCTGATGACCGAAGCGCTGCGGCTATCGGTCATGTCCGGCGAGATTTCGGCGGCTGCGGCGCGCTTCGTCAGCGCGACGAACGTCCGCGATCAACGGCAGATCGCGTCCCAGATCGACGACCGCAGCATGCAGTTGCGCGGCCTGATCGACCGTGTGCGCGCGGGCTCCAGCAAAGAAGCTTTTGCCCAGGTGGAACAGGCATCGCGTCTCCTGGAAAACAATCTGTCCGATCTCGACACCGTGATTGTTTCGAAATCGAATCTGCGCGTGCGGCTCGACCGCTCTCTCGATACGCTGCACAAGCTGCACACGAAAATCGCCGAAGAGCTGACGCCGATCGTGGACAAGTCCTATTACGACGCCGTCACCAAGGCGGAGGATATCGGCAAGGCCGGCGATCAGAGCATCAAGACGCTGGTCGATGACGGCATGCAGATGATGCAGACCGTGGTTCAGATCGGTTCGGAAACCAACCTGGCGACGGGTCTGCTGACCGCGGGTGCGCTGACCAATTCTCCCGCCATTCTGGCGATGTTGGAGGACCGCTTCACCGCCTCGATCCGGCGCGCCGAGAAGCAGCTTTCCAAGCTGCCGAACGATACCAAGTACAGCACCTTGCGCGAACAGACCGCGGAGCTCGTCAAGCTGGCCGAGTTCAAGCCCGTAGAATCCGACGAAAATGACAACGAGCGGCTGCAGAATGTATTCCGCGCCCATGAGGGGCTGGCCAAGGTCCTGATCACGCTGATCGACGACCTCAATTTCAATTCGGCGATGGAGGGCGAGCAGGCCATCAAGCGCACCGGCAAGCTGGTCAAGGAGCTGGTGAACAATCAGCTCAGCGATTTTCGCAACGCGCTGGAATTGAAGATCCAGACGCATCTGATCGCGAGCCTACTGAGCGAGGGCGCAGTGGCGAAGGATTCGGCGGAATTGCTGCCCATCCTCGACCGCTTCGCGACCTCGACGAACCTGCTCATGCTGGCTTCGCAGGGGATCAAGGATGAGGGGATCAAGAAGGCTCTGAATGAGCTGCTCGATCTCGGCCGTAACACCGAGAACATCTTCTCGCTGCGCGGGCAGGAAATCAACGTCACCGCCGGCGCGGCCCGCGTGGTGGAAGACAATGCCAACATCCAGAAGCAGTTGGATCAGGCGGTGTCGGCGCTGGTCAAGGAAACCGAGACCGCGATGAAGAGCGGCACGACGACGCTGCTCGAGGAACTCGCGCACAATCGCATGGTGCTTGTGGCCGTTGCCCTGCTCAGCCTTCTGGCCGCCGGCGCGATTGCGTATTTCTACGTGCAGCGCAGCCTGATCCGTCGGCTGATGGCGCTCGGCGATACCATGCGGCGCCTGTCCTCCGGCGAGAATGATGTTTCAGTCCCGGCGGTGAAGGATCGCGACGAACTTGGCGAGATGGCGCGGGCCGTACTGGTCTTCCGCGACGCGGCGATCGAGAAGGAGCGTATCGAGACGCAGGCGGCCGAAGATCGACGCATCGCCGAACAGGAGCGCGAGCGCAATGAGGCCGCGAAGGCGGAAGCCGCGCGCCAGGTGGCGCAGGTTGTGGACGGGCTGGGCCGCGGATTGGCGCGCCTTGCGCAGGGCGACCTGACCTATCGCGTCCGTGACAATTGGGCTGAGGAATACCGGAAGGTCCAGGACGATTTCAACGGCGCCATCGACCAGTTGCACGAAACGCTGAAGGCGATCGCCGAGTCGACCCGCGAAGTGTCCAATGCGGCATCGGAGATTTCGTCCAGCACCACCGATCTTTCACAGCGGACCGAAGAGCAGGCCGCCAGCCTCGAGGAGACGTCGGCCTCGATGGAAGAGATTTCGGTCACCGTGAAGAAGAACGCCGAGAATGCACAACACGCGAACAACCTGACCAAGGACACCTGGGGCGTCGCGGAACGCGGCGGCGCCGTGGTGGCGGAAGCTGTCTCGGCAATGGCGCGGATCGAAGAATCCTCTCGCCAGATTTCCGACATCATCTCGGTGATCGACGAGATTGCGCGCCAGACCAACCTTCTGGCGCTCAATGCCGCGGTGGACGCGGCCCGCGCCGGTGAAGCCGGCCGCGGCTTTGCGGTTGTCGCCTCTGAAGTCCGCAGCCTGGCGCAGCGTTCGTCGCAGGCGGCCAAGGACATCAAGGACCTGATCACGAATTCCTCGACGCAGGTGCGGGACGGGGTGGATCTGGTCAATCGCGCCGGTGCCTCGCTGAACGAGATCGTGCAATCGATCAAGCAGGTCGCAGATATCGTCTCCGATATCGCCAATGCCAGCACGGAGCAGGCCGCGGGTCTGGAGCAGATTACCAAGGCGCTGAACCAGATGGACGAGGTGACGCAGCAGAACTCGGCGTTGGTCGAGGAGAATGCGGCTACCGCGAAGACGCTGGAAGACCAGCAGACAGCCATGAGCGAACGCGTCGGCTTCTTCCGCTTCGGCGAGGACGGCGAAGCCATGGACATGAC
>JAEWCJ010000072.1 GCA_023390695.1 Pseudomonadota bacterium
ACCAGCAAGCGTTGCGAAAAACCCTCTATCTCACAGCATCGGCTTGCCTTTTCAGTCCGCCTGCCGCACAAGCGGCGCAGCACAATACGCCTTCGGGTTCCCGGCATGACCGACTTTGCGACGATGCGGCGGATGATGGTCGATGGCCAGATTCGTCCCAATGACATTACCGATCCGCGTTTGATCGACGCCATGCTGGCGATCCCGCGGGAAGTCTTCCTGCCGGCCGACAAGGCAGCATTGGCTTATCTCGATCTGGCTTTGCCGGTCGGGAAACCGGGCGCCGGCGGCACGATTCGCCGTATGCTGACGCCGATGGCGCTCGCCAAGCTGATCCAGGCGCTTGATCTGCAGGAGGCGGAGCGGGTTCTGGATGTCGGGTGTCTCACCGGCTATTCGTCCGCCGTCCTGGGGCGGCTGGCCGGGACGGTCGTTGCCCTGGAAGAGGACCCCCTGCTGGCCAACGAGGCGCGCTCCGCCTTGGCCAAGGCGGACACCTTCAATGTGGAGGTCGTTCAGGGACGCCTCGCGGACGGATACCGCGCCAAGGCTCCTTACGATGCGATTCTCGTGAACGGGGCCGTGGAAATCCCGCCGGACGCCCTGTTCCAGCAGTTGCGGGACGGTGGCCGGCTGGTCTGTATCCAGGGGCGCGGGCCTGCCACCAAGGCCATGACCTACCTTCGCGACGCGGAGGATATCGGGGGACGGCCGATTTTCGATGCCGCGGCGGCGGTTTTGCCGGGTTTTGCTGCGCCGCACGCTTTCGTTTTCTGAAGGCCGGCCAAGTGTATCCCTTTAGCCGCATCTCCTTTTGTTTTCTGTCAAATGGTTAGTCAGGGGTTTCAATCCCCGGTCGTCCCGCGATAGGGTACTAAAGCCTTCTGTGGGTGAGTCTTTCGGCTCGCCCACGTTGGAGTCTTGGGCGGAACTGTGGGGAATGCGGGTGGTGGTACGCGGGGGCATGTTGACGGTGGTGGCGGCGGCTTTGATGACAGCCGCGCCAGGTGCCTTTGCCGACACGATCGAAACGGCTCTTGTTCAGGCGTATCAGAATAATCCGCAGGTCAACGCACAGCGCGCACAGGTGCGTGCGACCGACGAGAATGTCCCGCAGGCATTGTCCGGCTATCGCCCGAGGGTGAGTGCGACCGCCAGCTACGGCGCCCAGTACATCGACAGCAAGACGTCGACCACCACGACCGCAGGCGGCGCGGTCACCGTCAACCAGCACGGCTGGAACGATCCGCGCGGTGTCGGCGCGACAATGACCCAGACATTGTTCAACGGCTTCCAGACCGGCAACCGGACGCGTCAGGCCGAGAGCCAGGTGTTTGCCGCCCGCGAGACGCTGCGTGTGATCGAGCAGACCGTCCTGCTCGATGCGGCGACCGCGTATATGAACGTCCTGCGCGACAGCGCCACGCTCGACCTGCAGCGGCGCAACGTCGAAGTCATTCAGGAACAGCTTCGCCAGACCCGCGACCGCTTTAATGTCGGCGAAGTGACCCGCACCGACGTGGCGCAGGCGGAATCCCGCGTCGCGGCGGCGCAATCGCAGATGCTGGCGGCGCAATCCAATCTGGCGACCTCGCGCGCCGCCTATCGCCGGATCATCGGCGTCGAGGCCGGCCGTCTGCGGGCCGGCACGCCGGTCGACCGTCTCTCGCCGCGCTCGCTCGATCTGGCGGTTGCGCAGGGGCAGGCGGAAAACCCCTCCGTCACCGCGGCGGAATACGGCGTCGATGTCGCCGCGCTGCAGGTGAAGGTCAATGAAGGCGCGCTTTATCCCGTCGTGACGTTGCAGGCGAGCGCACAGCAGAACTACGACACCTCGATCAATTCATCCCGCCAGTTCGCCGGCGCGGTGGTCGGGCAGGTGACGGTTCCGCTCTATCAGGGCGGTGCCGAATATTCGCTGATCCGCCAGGCCAAAGAGACGGTCAGCCAGCAGCGTCTGAACCTGGCTTTGAACCGCGATCAGGCGCGGGCCAATGTCGTGCAATCCTGGGCCCAGCTTGAAGCGGCCAAGGCGCAGATCGAAGCGACCCGCGCTCAGGTCGCTGCGGCGGAAATCGCGCTCAACGGCGTGCGAGAAGAGGCGCGCGTTGGGCAGCGCACAACGCTCGACGTGCTGAACGCGCAGCAGGAACTGGTCAACGCGCGTGTGGCTCTGGTCACGGCGCAGCGCGATCGCGTTGTGGCGTCCTACACCTTGCTGTCCGCGGTCGGACGCCTGTCGGTCCCGGTCCTCGGATTGCAGGTGCCGCTCTACGATCCGATGGTGCATTACCAGCAGGTCCGCGACAGTTGGGCCGGTGTGCGCACGCCTGACGGAAAATAGGAAACTGCGATCAGGCTGAACCGTTGAACGGACATGTGGACGCATCCACATGTCCGGTTTGGATTCCAAATCAGCCATGCGATAGTTCTGTCTGCACGCCACAATGACGGCAGTGGCAGGTGATTCGTGCTTCCCCGCGAATCATGGTGAGGCAGGCGGAAGCGGGACAGGAATGCGGCGATGACCCAGGCGGCGAAAGCTCAAGAACCATCTATGGAGGAAATTCTCGCCTCCATCCGGCGCATCATTGCCGACGATGATGTCAGCAGGAGCGTCGCCGCGCCGCAGATCGCCGAGGCGCCGCGTCCGGCACCGCCGCGTCCGGCTGCCGTGACACCGCCTCCGGCGCCGGAGCCGGCGCCCGTGTTCCAGGCCGCACCGGTTTTCGAGCCGGAACCCGAACCGGCCCCGGAACCTGAGGCCGATATCCTCGATTTGACCGAAGACATGCGGGCGCCGGTCGAGGCGCCGAGCTTCCGCACCATCGACGCCAAGCCCGATGTCATCTTCACCGAAGCGGATATGGCCGCGAATGAAGAAACCGATCACCTCGAAGCGGCACGGCAGCAACTCGCGGCCAGCATGAATGAATCGCTGCTGTCCAACAGCGCGGCGGCGGCAGTCGATACCGCCTTCAACACGTTGGCGCAGACCGTGCTGGTGCAGAACGCGCGCACGATCGAGGATCTGGTGAAGGACATGTTGCGGCCGATGCTGAAGAGCTGGCTGGATGACAATCTGCCGGGCCTGGTCGAGCGGCTGGTGCGGGCGGAAATCGAGCGCGTCTCGCGCGGCCGCTCCTCGTCCTAGACTTTGGACGCCGCGCGCCGGCGCAACTCGCCGGCAAACCAGACGGCCAGCAGCGGAAACAGCAGCGCCGCAGCGAGAAAGACCGGCACCGCGCCATAGCGATCGACCACCGGGGCGGCAGCGGCCACGCCGAGACTCTGTCCGAAGTAAAGCGCGCAGGAGAACAGGGCGAGCGCGGTCGCGCGTGCGTTCGGCGCCATCTGCGTGGCGTTCACCTGCAGCGTATTGTGCAGCATGTGAAAGCCCAGCCCGACCACGAGGATGGCGGCGGCCGCGGCCCACCAGACCGGGACGAAGGCCAGGGCGAGATAGGCAACGCAGATCAGCGCGCCGCCCCAGAGCACCAGACCGCTCTGGCCGAGGCGGCCGACCAGCGTCTGCACGCTGAGGGCATAGATCAGGCCGCCGGCGCCGAAGACCGCAAGAACAAGGCCGACAGCGCTGAAGCTCAGTCCTTGCCGCGCATGCAGATCGGCGCCGATATAGGCGAAGGCGGCGAACATGAGGATGGCTTCCGCGAACACCGCGAAGGTCACGACCCGCGCCCAGGGACGGCCGAGCACGTCGGCATAACCGGCGATCAATCCGACCTTCGGCACGTCCGGGCGGGTGGCATGGCGGGTGCGAGGATTGCGCAGCAATTCGACGAACATGGCGAGCGCCACGACGAGGAACAGGGCAGCGATGACGAAGAACACCGCGCGCCACCCCAGATGGTCGCCGATCACGCCGCCGATGATCTGGCCGCCGACCAGACCGAGAATCTGGCCGGAAATGAAGCGGCCGAGCACGGTCTGCCGGCGTTCCCACGGCACCGTGTCGCCGATAAAGGCCATGCCCAGGGGAATGATGGTGCCGGCGGTGACGCCGCAGGCGAGCCTCGCCACGCCCAGCATGGTCAGCGACTGCGCAAGTCCGCAGGCGGTCACCGCCAGCGCGGACAGCGCGCAGAGCAGGGTCACCATGGCGTATTTTGGAAAGCGGTCTCCGAACGGCCCGAGGATCATCTGCGTGGCCCCGTGCGACACCGCATAGGCGGAAGTGATGATCGAGGCGGTTCCGACGGTGGTCCCGACATCGGCCGCGATCTGCGGCAGCAGCGGGTCGGCGGTGCGCACCATGACCTGACTGGCAAAGGCGGCCAGGGCCAGAAAGGCAATTGCGCGGGTCGGTGTCGGGGCGGGCTGGTCGGATGGGGTCGGCAAGACCAGTTCTTTCACTTTGTGCAGCAGTTCAGGGACGGATGGAGGGCCCCGGCGTTGACAGGGCGAAGCGCGCCGGGCTTTGTACCGCGAACTCCCCAGTTCCAGAAAAAACGGCAATGATCGACAAGACTTATCAGCCCGCCGAGGTGGAAACCCGCATCTCGCAAGCCTGGGAACAGGCGCTCGCCTTCCGCGCCAACCGGCCCGACCGCGCCGACGCGGAACCTTACTGTATCGTCATCCCGCCGCCGAACGTTACCGGCTCCCTGCATATGGGCCATGCGCTCAACAATACGTTGCAGGACATTCTCTGCCGTTTCGAGCGCATGCGCGGCAAGGACGTGCTCTGGCAGGTGGGCACTGACCATGCCGGTATCGCCACCCAGATGGTGGTCGAACGCCAGCTGATGGAGCGGCAGCAGCCGGGCCGGCGCGAAATGGGGCGCGAAAAATTCCTCGAGCGTGTCTGGGAATGGAAAGCCGAATCCGGCGGCACCATCATCAACCAGCTCAAGCGGCTGGGTGCGTCCTGCGACTGGTCGCGCGAGCGTTTCACCATGGACGAGGGACTGTCGAAAGCGGTCCTGAAAGTCTTTGTCGAGCTCTATCGCCAGGGTCTCATCTACAAAGACAAGCGGCTGGTGAACTGGGATCCCAAGCTGCTGACCGCGATCTCCGACCTCGAGGTGATGCAGGTCGAGGTGAAGGGCCATCTCTGGCACTTCAAATATCCGGTCGAGGGCCTGCCGGATACGTTCATCACCGTTGCCACGACCCGTCCGGAGACCATGCTGGGCGATACCGCTGTCGCCGTGCATCCTGACGACGAGCGCTACAAGCATCTGGTCGGCAAGAACGTGATCCTGCCGCTGGTCGGCCGCAAAATTCCGATCGTTGCCGACGAATATTCCGATCCCGAGAAGGGCACCGGCGCGGTCAAGATCACGCCCGCGCATGACTTCAACGACTTCGAGGTCGGCAAGCGGCACAATCTGCGTCAGATCAATATCTTGAGCGTAGAGGCCAAGCTCTCGCTTCAGGGCAATGAAGCATTCCTTGAGGGAGTGACGGCCTCCGCCGATCTCGACGAGACGCTGGCCATGCATGGCCTCGACCGTTCGGTTGCGCGCAAGAAGATCGTCGAGCGCATGGAGGAGAAGGGACTGCTCGACAAGATCGAGCCCAACACACACATGGTCCCGCATGGCGACCGCTCGAATGTGGTGATCGAACCTTATCTCACCGACCAATGGTACGTGGACGCGGCGACGCTGGCGAAGCCGGCGATGGAGGCCGTGCGCAAGGACAAGACCGTCTTCGTCCCGAAGAACTGGGAAAAGACCTATTTCGACTGGATGGAGAACATCCAGCCCTGGTGCATTTCGCGCCAGCTCTGGTGGGGCCATCAGATCCCGGCCTGGTACGGACCGGACGGCAAGTATTTCGTCGCGGAAACCGAAGAGGCGGCGAGGGTCGAAGCGCGGGAGCATTACGGTAAGGACACGCCGCTCACCCGCGACGAGGACGTGCTCGACACCTGGTTCTCGTCGGCGCTGTGGCCGTTCTCGACGCTCGGCTGGCCGGACAAGACGCCGGAGCTCAGCCGCTTCTATCCGACCGTCGCGCTCGTCACCGGCTTCGACATCATCTTCTTCTGGGTCGCCCGCATGATGATGATGGGCATGCACTTCATGACCGAGGTGCCCTTCCGCACCG
>JAEWCJ010000087.1 GCA_023390695.1 Pseudomonadota bacterium
CCGAAACGAGAGCGGTCTCCGGCGGGGAGCTGCCGGAGACCGCGTCGATGCCGCTGCTCCGGCGTGTCGCTGGAGCAGCGTGGGAGCTCTTGTCTCCGCCGCGCCGGGCGGAGACGCAACGTCAGAAGGGCAGAATGATGTCGAGCACCTGCTGGCCGTAACGCGGCTGCTGGACGTCGGTGATCTGTCCGCGTCCGCCATAGGCGATGCGGGCCTGCGCGATCTTGGTGGAGTCGATCGTGTTGTCGCTCTCGATGTCCTCCGGCCGGACGATGCCGGCGACGATCAGTTCGCGCACTTCGTAATTGACGCGGATCTCCTGCTTGCCCTCGAGCACCAGATTGCCGTTCGGCAGGACCTGGGTGACGACGCCGGCGACGTTGGTCGTGATTTCGTCCTTGCGGTCGATGGTTCCCTTGCCCTCGCTGGAACCGGTCGAGTTCGCCGTCAGGATCTTGCCGGGGATGTTGACCTTGGAGAAGATCGGCAGCTTGGTCTTGCCGAAGAAATTGTCGACACCGGAATCCTCGGCATTCTTGCGGTTGCGCTTGGTTTCGTTTTCGACGGTCGCCTTGTCGGTGATCTTGACCTTGACCGTGAGAATGTCGCCGACCTGATGGGCGCGCTGATCCTTGAAGAAGGCGCGCGAGCCGTTCCGCCACAGCGAGTTCGGGTTATAGGACGCTGGCTGCGGCATCGGCATCGGCATCTGCACCGGCCTGTAGCCGGGCGCGGCGGTCGGGTTCTCGATCGCCGACAGCGGCGGCTGTTCGCCGATCATCTTCAGGCGATCGATCGCGGCGCAGCCCGACAGCAGCGAGGTAAGCGCCAGAGCGCATGCGGCTGAACGCAGATGCGACGGCAGATTGACTCGGGAAAACATGAGACCTCACTCGGTTTTTCTTAGCGGTGCGCCACGGCGGCGGGACGGGAAATGGCGGCGACATTGGTCGTCGCGCGCGGTGTGATGGAGACCACCGTCACCCGGTTCGGGCCGGTGACGGTGCCTTGCAGCGTCTTTTTGGTCTGCAGATTGACGACATTCACTGTGTCGCCTTCCGCGCCGGAATCGAGCGCCTTGCCGCGCAGGGTGAGCGTGATGCCGGGCTGTTCGAAGATCATGATCACCGGCTCGTTGCGTTGCACGAGTTCCGGCTTGGTGAGGTCGGCGCGGCGGATGATCTGGCCCGGCTTCATCGTCTGGCGGGCCGCGAGGCCGACCGCCGCACGCACATCCCGCACCGCGTCGCTCACCACTTCCGTTTTGGGGCGGCGTTCGATGACGATGTCGGAGGCGCGCAGGACGTCGCCGCGCGCGATCGGCCGGGTGACGACCACGGCTTCGTTGGTTTCGACGGCCACTCCGGTGAAGCGCATCGGAACGCGGGTCTCGGCCTGGGCGCCGCCGATATCCAGCACCGCATCGAAACGTCCGGAGCGCGGATCGTAGGATATTCGCGAGACGTGAAATTCCGAAGATGCGGCGGGGTCGACGTGAATGCTGCTGATTTCACGGTCGAAGCTGACGTTGAGATTCTCGGCATCGCGCAGGCCGTAGCGGGACGCGATGAGGCGCGCGAGCTGGCCTTGGATTTCCTGCACGCCGATCACGCGGCTGGCGCGGGTGACGTTGATTTCAGTCAGGCCGCGGGTGTCGACGGCGATGACATTGTGCGGGCGCAGCGCGTCGATCACGCGGGAAACGGCGACGCTGCCGGTCTGGCCGAGATCGGGCGCGCGGAAGACCGCGATGGACGCCTTGGCGCCGGCATTGTGCACAAGGTCGCCGATCCGCACGATGTCGCTGGTGACCATGACGTCGCCGATGAGGGCGGGCGCCACCGGTGCGGCGGCGTGCGCGGGCTGTGCAGTGAGGGCAGCGGCGGCGGCAGCGAGATGGAGTGCGGTGACGATACGGATCATGGCTCGTACTCCTCAGCGCATCATGCCGGTGGTGGATTGCAGCATCTGGTCGGTCGCGGAGATGACCTTGGCGTTCATCTCGTAGGCGCGCTGCGCGGCGATCAGGTCGGAAATCTCGGTGACGGCTTCGACATTGGCCTGCTCGAGATTGCCCTGCAGCAGGCTGCCATAGCCGAGCGTGTTCGGCTGTCCGGTCTGCGGGGTGCCGGAGGCGGGGGTTTCCAGATAGAGATTGTCGCCGATGCCTTGCAGGCCGGCCTTGTTGATGAAGATCGCGAGTTCGAGCTGGCCGATCTGCGTCGGCGTGCTGGTGCCGACCGGCGTGACGAAGACCTGGCCCTGCGCATTGATGGTGAAGCCGCTGGCATTCTGCGGCACGGTGATGCCGGGCTGCACGAGGTTGCCGTGAGCGGTGACGAGGCGTCCCTCGGCGTCGATTTCGAACGAACCGTCGCGCGTATAGGCGGTGCGGCCGTCGGGCATCTGGATCTGGAAGAAGCCGTCGCCGCGAATGGCGACGTCGTATTCCTTGCCGGACTGGGTGAGCGGGCCCTGCGTCATGATGCGCGGGGTGCCGACGGTCTTGACGCCGGAGCCGATCTCGACGCCCGCGGGCAGCATGGTGCCCTGCGCCGAGGCTTGCGTGCCGACGCGGCGCACCTGTTCGTAGAGAAGATCCTGGAATTCGGCCCGCTGGCGCTTGTAGCCGGTGGTCCGCATGTTGGCGATATTGTTGGAGATGACCTGGACGTTGAGTTCCTGGGCCATCATTCCGGTCGCTGCGGTGTGAAGCGCTCTCATGACTTATCTCCTCGCCGCCGCGGTCAGGCCGGTACTTCGGCCAGACGCTCGATCGCCGACTTGCGGATGTCGCCGTGCTGCTGCAGCAGCGAGGCGAGTTGGGTGTAACTGCGCGAAACTTCGATCAGCCGTGCCATTTCGACCACCGGTTTCACGTTGGATTGCTCGACGGTGCCCTGAATGACGTGGACGAGTTCGGCCTGCTGCGCCGGCATGTCCGCCGGTGCGGAGAAGGTGGAGCCGCCGTCCTTCTGCAGGCGCTGGGGGTTGGCGAAGGTCACCACGCGCAGCCGGCCGCGCGCGCCGTCCGGCACCGACACCGTGCCGTCGCGCGCGATATTGATGTCGCGGTCCTCGGTCTGGAATTGCACCGGTCCGCCATCGCCGAGGACCGGATAGCCTTCGCTGGTGACCAGTTGGCCCTGTGCGTTGATCTGGAACGAGCCGTTGCGGGTGTAGCGTTCGCCGCCGGGAGCCTGCACGACGAAGAAGGCGTTGCCGTCGATCGACACGTCGAGCGGATTGTTGGTCTGCTTGAGCGGGCCCTGGCCCATGTCGTGCCAGGTGGCGACGTCCTGCACGTAGCTCAGGCGCCGGTCGCGGCCCTGGAAATGGTCGTGGCGCGCCACCGGCATCAGATATTCTTCGAAG
>JAEWCJ010000137.1 GCA_023390695.1 Pseudomonadota bacterium
AAGCAGGAGCTGATGTTCGCCATTCTGAAGCAGCTCGCCGCGCGCGAGACCGAGATCCTGGGCGAAGGCGTCGTCGAGGTCCTGCAGGACGGCTGCGGCTTCCTGCGCTCGCCCGATTCGAACTACCTGCCCGGCCCGGACGACATCTATGTCTCGCCGTCGCAGATTCGCCGCTTCGGCCTGCGCACCGGCGACACGATCGAGGGTCACATTCGCTCGCCCAAGGAAGGCGAGCGTTACTTCGCCCTGCTCAAGGTCAACACGATCAATTTCGAAGAGCCGGACAAGGCCCGCCACAAGATCAACTTCGACAACCTGACGCCGCTCTATCCGAACGAGCGGCTGCGCATGGAACACGACGATCCGACCAAGAAGGATCTGTCGGCCCGCGTGATCGACATTGTCGCGCCGATCGGCAAGGGCCAGCGCGCGCTCGTTGTCGCGCCGCCGCGCACCGGCAAGACGGTTCTGCTGCAGAACATCGCGCACGCGATCACCGCCAATCATCCGGAATGCTATCTGATCGTGCTTCTGATCGACGAACGTCCGGAAGAAGTCACCGACATGCAGCGTTCGGTGAAGGGCGAGGTCGTCTCCTCGACCTTCGACGAACCGGCCTCGCGCCACGTGCAGGTCGCGGAGATGGTGATCGAAAAGGCCAAGCGCCTGGTCGAACATGGCCGCGACGTTGTGATCCTGCTCGATTCGATCACGCGTCTGGGCCGCGCCTACAACACCGTCGTGCCGTCATCCGGCAAGGTGCTGACCGGCGGTGTGGACGCAAACGCCCTGCAGCGGCCGAAGCGCTTTTTCGGTGCCGCACGCAACATCGAGGAAGGCGGATCGCTGACCATCATCGCCACCGCGCTGATCGATACCGGCAGCCGCATGGACGAAGTGATCTTCGAAGAGTTCAAGGGCACGGGTAACTCCGAACTCATCCTTGACCGCAAGGTCGCTGACAAGCGTACTTTCCCGGCGATGGACATCACGCGTTCCGGCACCCGCAAGGAAGAGCTGCTCACGCCGCCCGATCAGCTCAAGAAGATGTATGTCCTGCGCCGCATCCTCAATCCGATGGGGACGATGGACGCCATCGACTTCCTGCTCGACAAGCTGCGCAACACCAAGAACAACGCCGAATTCTTCGAATCGATGAACACTTGAGCGGTCGATTCAATTCGCACTTTTCTGCAATGGCCGGGGCTGATCGCTCCGGCCATTTGTTTTTGTTCAGGTGTCCGCTGAGTGACTAATGTAATGGTCCGCGCAGGCGATCTACCCCCGCAGCTCCGCAACAATGCGCGCAATCTCCTCGGGCTGCGTCACCGGCAGCGAGCATGTCTCGCCTTTGCAGATGAAGGCGGCGGCGCCGCCTGCGGCAGCAAGCTTGTCCTGTGCGGGATGTGACGGCGGCAACGATTGCGCGGACGGCGCGCGCAGCAGCATGCGGTTGATGAACGGCACTTCCAGCGCAGCCGCGATCAGCGCAGCCGCGGCGTCGCCGGTCACCACAATCTCCGCCGCATTCAGCCGCATGTCGACGGCGTTGAGAATGCCGACATGGGCGAAGAGACTGTCGCCGCTGGTGCCCAGAACGCCCTCGATCAAGCGATCGGCCTTTTCGCGCCAGGCATGATCGCCGGTGAAGGCGGCGAGGCGAATGAGGTTCTGCGCCGCCAGGGCATTTGGATTGGGCGTTGCATCGTCGGCGGTGCTGGCCGGCCGCACCACTAGACCCTCGGCGTCGTCCGCGGTCAGGTAATAGCCGCCATTCGATGGATTGCCGTAATGGCGGTCGAAGGCCGCCTGCCAGGCCAGGGCCTGATCGAGATAGCGCCGTTCCCCGGTCGCCTCATGCAGGGCGAGGGCGGCGCGGATCATGGCCGCGAAATCCGAGGCAAGGCCGGGAAAGAGCAGCCGCCCCTCGCGCCAGGAATGGCCCAGCCGGTCGCCGCGGGTCATGTCGCGGGCAATGAATGCGAAGGCCCGTTCCCCGAGCGCGATCCAGGCCGGTTTGCCGAGCATGGCGCCGGCATTGGCAAGCGCCGCGATCATCAGCCCGTTCCAGTCGGCCAGAACCTTGTCGTCCAGTCCCGGCCGTATCCGCTTTTCGCGCTCTTTGTGCAGCATGGAGCGCAGCACGGCGAGCCGCTGCTCGTCGTCCATGCTGCGCGGTAAGTCTTTGAGGTGATTGAGAATATTATGGCCTTCAAAGTTGCCGCCGGCGCTTACGTCGTAATGTGCAGCAAAGAACGCAGCATTTTCGGCGCCGAGCAGCCGGGTTATCTCGTCCAATGACCAGACGTAGAATTTGCCTTCCTCGCCTTCCGAATCGGCGTCCAGCGAGGAGCAGAAGGCGCCCTCTGCCGTCGTCATTTCCCGGGTCAGCCACTCGACCGTTTCGCGCGCGCGCTGGCGGAACAGCTCTTTACCGGAATGGCGATAAGCCAGCGCCAGCAGCTCGAGGAGCTGGGCGTTGTCGTAGAGCATCTTCTCGAAATGCGGCACCAGCCACTGGGCATCGACCGAATAGCGGGCGAAGCCGCCGCCGAGATGATCGTAGATGCCGCCTTCGCAAATGCGGGTCAGCGTCAGCTCGGAGATGTTGAAATAGCGCGCCTCGCCGGTGCGCAGCCCTGCCCGCCACAGATTCTCGAACATCACGCATTGCGGAAACTTCGGCGCGCCGCGCAAGCCGCCATGGACCGGGTCCATGGCGCTGCCGAGCTGCTGCGCCACCTGGTCGAGTTCCTGCCGCCCGACCACGACCCGCTGCGGCGGCCGCGCGCGCTCGGCAAGCCGCTCCATCAGGGCGGCGCGGTTTTGTTCGATCTTGCCCGGCTCTTCCCGAAAGATCCGCGCCACCTCGCGCAGCACGTCGGTAAATGCCGCCCGGCCATAGCGGGCCTCTTTCGGAAAATAGGTCCCGCCCCAGAAGGGCTCGCCGGCCGGCGTCAGAAACATGGTGAGCGGCCAGCCGCCCTGCTCGCCCAGATGATGCAGCGCCGACATGTAGATCTGGTCGATGTCCGGCCGCTCTTCACGATCGACCTTGATGTTGACGAACAGCTCGTTCATCACCGCCGCGGTGGCGTCGTCCTCGAAGCTCTCATGCGCCATCACATGGCACCAGTGGCAGGCGGCATAGCCGATGGAAAGCAGGATCGGCTTGTTCTTGGCTTTGGCCTCCGCCAGCGCCAGCGGCCCCCAGGGCCACCAGTCCACCGGATTATGCTTGTGCTGCAGCAGATAGGGGCTCGTCTCATGGGCGAGCCGGTTCTCTGGTAAGCCGGCGGACGATGCAGTCATGAACGATACCTAGTGTCGTGGTTCAGAAATTCGCTTCATTGTTGCTGCGAGTCCCTCAAG
>JAEWCJ010000161.1 GCA_023390695.1 Pseudomonadota bacterium
AACGTCTTACAAATCGCCCCCGCACCGGGGCCCCCGCACCACAGCGGCGCTCGCTTTTCGTCGTGCGCGCGCAAATAGCCTTGCGAGCCGAGTCGATTCCTTTTATTTCTCGGTCGCCCAAATTCGCACGTGCCTGTGGACGTGTGTCGGTCGGTAGGTATCCGGACAAGAGGCCGGACAGCCGCCAAGGACGAGCAAGGCTCCCGAGCAAACCTCACAGCGAGCGCTTCTCCTCCTTGCAAGAGTGACCGGCAGCCGGAGGCGAAACCGGCCCACCCCGCTCTCAACGGGGGACGCGTCTTAAAGCAACGACGGAGCGGGCTTTTTTGGAACGCCGGCGCAAATGCCGGAGCACTAAAAAGGCTTGTCAGTCATTGCCGGCCGTGCGGAGCGGGACATTCCCATCCGGACCAAGGCAGAGCCATCGCGGTGAGGTTTGCGGAACGCCACGGCCGTGGCGGTCGGCGCACATCATCAAAGCTCCATTTCAGCGGCTTGCCGCTGACGCTGGTTGAGGGGAAACCGGTCGATGACCACACGCATCCGCGAATTTCTGAAGAACCGCCAGGATGAGGGGCCATGCCTCGTCCTCGACACCGACATCGTGCGCGAGAACTATCTCGCCTTCGCGTCGGCCCTGCCCGACACCAAGGTCTTCTACGCGGTGAAGGCCAATCCGGCACCGGAAGTGCTCAAGCTCCTGGTCGAACTCGGCTCCTCGTTCGACGTCGCCTCGATCCAGGAAACCCGCGACGTGCTCGCCGCCGGCGCAACGCCCGACCGCATCTCCTATGGCAATCCGATCAAGAAGGAGAGCGAGATCGCAACCGCCTTCGGGCTGGGCGTGACCATGTTCGCCGTCGATTGCGAAGCCGAGGTCGAGAAGATCGCGCGCGCCGCACCCGGCAGCCGCGTGATCTGCCGCATCCGCTGCGACGGCACCGGCGCGGAATGGCCGCTATCGCGCAAGTTCGGCTGCGAGCCGGAATTCGCGCCGGACATTCTCGAACTGGCGCACCGCCAGGGCCTTGTCGCCTACGGCATCTCCTTCCATGTCGGCTCGCAGCAGCAGAATGTGCAGGCCTGGGACACGGCGCTCGCCTCGGCGGCAGCCGTCTTCCGCACCTGCGCGGAGCGCGGCATCAATCTGTCGCTGGTCAATCTCGGCGGCGGCTTTCCGGCCAAGTATCTGCGCAAGACGCCGAAGCTGGAATCCTACGGCCGCGCCATCTTCCGCGCGCTGCGCCGGCATTTCGGCAATTGCATTCCCGAAACCATCATCGAGCCGGGCCGCGGCATGGTCGGCAATGCCGGTGTGATCGAGGCGGAAGTGGTCCTGATCGCCAGGCGCGCGCCGGAAGACGACCTGCGCTGGGTGTATCTCGACATCGGCAAGTTCCACGGCCTCGCCGAAACCATCGACGAAGCGATCCGCTATCCGATCCGCACGAGGCGCGACCGCGACGAGATGGCGCCCTGCGTCATCGCCGGGCCGACCTGCGATTCGGTCGACGTGCTGTACGAGAAGAACCCCTACCCGCTGCCGGTGTCGCTGGCGATCGGCGACAAGGTGCTGATCGAGGCGACCGGCGCCTACACGACGATGTATTCGTCGATCGGATTCAACGGCTTTCCGCCGCTGAAGCAGTATGTGATTTGAAAACCGCCTGATGAATCGTCATGCCCGCGCTTGTCGCGGGCATCCCCGTCTTAAAGACATTTTGGCATTCAAAACGTGGATGGCCGGGACAAGCCCGGCCATGACAAATGCGACGGGTTTCAATCCAGATCCACGATCCCCGCTTCGCCATCCTCGCAGCCGAAGGCGAGCTTGCCGCCGTCCGCGCTCCAGGCCAGCGCCGAGACCGGCGCGGCGCCCGGCCGCTTGGCCAGCACTTCGGCGCCGTCCGCCACGCGCACCAGCAGCGCCATGCCGTCGGCATAGCCGCAGGCGACCACCGGCTGTTTCGGATGACAGGCGACGACATTGAGCCGCGCCGAGTGCGGCGCGTACAACGTGGGCTGTTTGCCCATCGGGCCGTCCTTGGTCTGGAACGGCCAGAGGATAAGCTGGTCGGCACCGCCGGTGGCGAGGAAATCGCCGTTCGCCGTCCAGGCCATGGAGCGCACGCGCGCGGCATAGCCGGACATCCGCATGTGCTTGCCGTCCATCAGCCGCCAGCCATGCAGCATCGGCTCCTGCATCGCGGTGACCACAAACCTGCCGTCCGGGCTGACGGTGATGCCGAGATGCGAGCCTTTCCATTCCAGCACTTCCGGCTTGCCCTGCACATTGGGAAACCAGAGCGAGGCGCCATTGTAATGTGCGATGGCGAGACGAAACCCTTTCGGCAGGAACGCCAGTCCGCCGACGCTGGAGACGACATCGAGCTGGCGCTGCTCGCCCTTTTTATTCTGCACATAAGCGGTCTTGCCGGCCGACCAGGCGATCGCACCATCGGGACCGGTGGCAACCTGATCGATCCAGCGCTTCTTTTCGTCGGTTGCCACCACGTGATGCTCGCCCGCGGCATTCGTCGCGACGACCTTGCCGTCATCGCCGCCGGTGACGATGCGCGCGCCGTCAGCAGCGCTGGCAAGAATGCCGCCGCCATGCACGGCGACGCGCTGCTCCGTACCGTCCGGCGCGACGAATACCAGCGTCTCCTCACCGGTGACGAAGACGGCGCGTTCGCCGAGGACATGCACGCCGACGACGCTGTCGCCGGCTTTCACGGCGCGGGTCTTGTCGGCGATCGAGGGTGTGTCGGAGCGGGAATTGGTCACGATATTTCTCCGGTCGTCCCGGAAGCCTGAGCAAAGCGAAGGCTATCCGGGACCCATAACCACAGAATTTCAGAATTTGAGCAAGTCAGCAGAGGCCGGGGTTATGGATCCCGGCTCGTGCGCCGCTATCGCGGTGCTTGGCCGGGACGACAAAGCTACTTCACGCAACCCGCGAAACCGTCGCGGATCTTCTGTTCGGGCAAATTCCTGCCGATGAACACGATGCGGCTTTCGCGCTTCTCGCCATCCTGCCAGGGCCGCTGATGATCCCCGTCCAGGATCATGTGCACGCCCTGGAACACGAAGCGGTCCGGATCGTCGTTGAAGGCGAGAATGCCCTTGGAGCGCAGAATGGCCGGCCCGTCGGTCGCCACCAGATCCTGAATCCAGAGAAAGAACTTGTCCGGATCGAGCGGCTGGTCGGTGCGCAGCGACACCGACTGCATCTCCTCGTCGTGGTAATGTTTCAGGCCGTGGTGGTGATGGCCATGGTCATGTCCATCGTGGTGATGATCGTGATCATGGTGATGATGGTCGTGACCCTCGTGATGGTGATGGCCATCGCCATGCAGGAAATCCGGCTCGATATCGAGAATGCGGTCGAGATCGAAGGCGTTGCGGCCCAGCACCTCGTTGAGCGCGATCTTCGCGCGCTCGGTGCGATGCAGCTTCGCATACGGATTGATGCCGCGAATGCGCGCCTCCACCTCTTCGAGGTCTTCCTTGCTCACGAGGTCGGTCTTGTTGAGCAGGATCACGTCGGCAAAGGCGATCTGATTCTTGGCTTCCGGCGCGTCCTTGAGGCGGTCCTTCAGCCATTTGGCGTCGGCCACGGTGACCACCGCATCGAGCCGCGTCCGGGCGCCGACCTCCTCGTCCATGAAGAAGGTCTGCGCCACCGGCGCCGGATCTGCGAGCCCGGTGGTCTCCACGATGATGGCGTCGAACTTCCCCTTGCGCCGCATCAGGCCTTCGATGATGCGGATCAGGTCGCCGCGCACCGTGCAGCAGACGCAGCCGTTATTCATCTCGAACACTTCCTCGTCGGCATTCACCACGAGGTCGTTGTCGATGCCGATCTCGCCGAATTCGTTGACGATCACGGCGAACTTCTTGCCGTGCGGCTCCGACAGGATGCGGTTGAGAAGCGTGGTCTTGCCGGCGCCGAGATAGCCGGTGAGGACGGTGACGGGGGTTTTTTCAGGCTTGGCTTCAGACATGGACACTCCGGGGCGGGTCAGCCCGCAAGGGCCGCGCTGAGCGTCCTTATATTGTGCCTCATCATGTCGATGTAAGTGGGTGCATCGCCCTTTTCGCCGGTCAGGGCGTCGGAATAGAGGGTGCCCCCGACCCGCGCACCGGTCTCGTCCGCAATCCGCTTCAAAAGCCGCGGATCGCTGACATTTTCCAGAAATACCGCCGGTATTTTCTGCTTTCTGATCTGCGTGATGATCCGGGCGACCTCCTTGGCCGAGGCCTCGGAATCGGTGGAGACGCCCTGCGGAGCGATGAATTCCACCCCATAGGCGGCCCGGAAATAGCCGAAAGCGTCATGGGTGGTGATGACACGCCGCCGCTCGGCCGGGATGCGGGCGATGGTCTCCCTCACCTCGCTGTCCAGTTGGTCGAGCCGGCCGAGATAGGCGGCGGCATTCGTCTCGTAGACGCTGCGGTTTGCCGAATCCTTCGCGATCAGCGCATCGCGGATATTGGCGACATAGATCTTCACGTTCGCGACCGACTGCCAGGCATGCGGATCGCCGCTGCCATGGCTGTGACCATGTCCATGAGCATGCCCGCGGGCGGGCATTTTCAAAGGGGCGATGCCCTTGCTCACCGTCACGACGTCGGCGCGGGTGGCGGAGGATTTCACCAGCCGGGCGAGCCAGCCTTCAAAACCAAGACCATTGGTGAAAACGATCCGCGCCTCGCTGAGCGTCCTCGCATCGGCGGGCGACGGCGAATAGACATGCGCATCGCCGTTCGGCGGCACGAGGCTCGTCACCTCGGTCCTGTCGCCGCCGACATTCCTCACCAGATCGGCAAGGATCGAAAAGGTCGCAACAATCCTGAGTTTTTCCTGCGCGGCGGCCGGCGTCGCCAGGCCCGCAAGCAGAATGGCGGCGATCGCAATCCGTCTGGTCAGCATCCGGCCTCCTTCATGTCACGCTTCCAGATGCCGCTGCGGCAGCATCTGGCGAACGATACCGCCCACGCGCCCGAACAGGACGGACAGTGCATACAGAATGCCGGCAGCCAGAATGACCGCGGGCCCGGCCGGCACACCGGCGTGGTACGACAGCAGCAACCCGGCATAGCTTGCGATCAGGCCGCTCAGCACCGCGACGGCGATCATCGCGGTGATGTCGCGCGCCCAGAAACGGCCGATGGCGGCGGGCAGCATCATGATGCCCACGGCCAGCAAGGTGCCGAGCGCATGGAAGCCCGACACGAGGTTGATCACCACCAGCGCCAGAAACACCAGATGCGCAGTGGCGCCGATGCCGCTCACCGAGCGCAGATAATGCGGATCGACGCATTCGATCACCAGCGGCCGGAACACCAGCGCCAGCGCGAGCAGCGTCACGGTCGTGTTCACCGCGATCAGGATCAGGGTCTGGTTGTCGAGCGCCAGCACCGAGCCGAACAGGAAGTGCAGCAGATCGATATTGGTGCCGCGCATCGACACGATGGTGACGCCGATGGCGAGCGAGATCAGGAAGAAGACCGCGAGCGACGCGTCTTCCTTGAGTTCGGTGAAGCGCGAGATCAGCCCGGCGGTGACCGCCACGACAAAGCCGGCGATCAGGCCGCCGGCGGTCATCGCGAAGATGTTCAGGCCCGAGAGCAGGAATCCGATCGCCGCGCCGGGCAGGATCGCATGCGCCATCGCATCGCCGACCAGCGACATCCGCCGCAGCATCAGGACCACGCCGATGGGCGCGGCCCCCACCGCCAGCGTGCAGGCGCCGACAAGAGCGCGGCGCATGAATTCAAATTCGGCGAAAGGCGAGATGAGGAAGTCGTAGAGCATTGGGCCCGCGTCATTCCCTTATGGTCGTTCCCGCGCAAGCGGGAACCCATATGCCAGAGCAGGGGTTATGGGCCCCCGCTTGCGCTGGTGCGACCGAAGAAACTAAGCCGCGCATTCGGCGGCCTCCTCGTCGAAGGCCTCGCACATACGCCGCGCCTTCAGCAGGTTGTCCGCCGTCAGCACCTCGGGCGTCGTGCCCCACGCCACCTTCTCGCGCGCCAGCAGCAGCGTTTCCGGGAAGTGCGTCTTCACCATGTCGATGTCGTGCAACGCGGCCAGCACGGTGCGGCCCTCGCTGTGCCAGCTTTTGACGAGATCGAGCAGGTCGGCGCAGGTCTTGGCGTCGATCGCGGTGAACGGCTCGTCGAGCACCACCACGCGCGCGTCCTGCAGCAGCAGACGCGCGAACAGCATGCGCTGCATCTGCCCGCCCGACAATGTGCCGATGGCACGCTGCTCGAAGCCGGTCAGGCCGACGGCGCGGATCGCGGCCTCGATCCGCTCATGGTCGGCTTTGCCGATGCCGCCGAAGGAGCCGGCCTTGTGCCACAATCCCATGGCGACGAGATCGTAGACGCTGATCGGAAAGGTGCGGTCGATCTCCGCGGCCTGCGGCAGATAGGCGATGTCGCGCGCGGGGATTCCGTTGCGCTCGATGCGGCCGGACAGCGGCTTCAGGGCGCCGACAATTCCCTTGAACAAGGTGGACTTGCCGGCCCCGTTCGGGCCGACCACGGCCACCAGCGTCCCGCTCTCCACCTCGCCGTCCAGATGATGTACGGCGGGGTGGCGGTCATAGCCCAAGGTCACATTGCTGAGGCGCAGTTGGACGGTCATCGTGCTCTCACGCCATGGCCCAGGAGACGGCGGCCCAGATCGCGGCGGCCAGGACCACCGCAACGCCCAGACGCTGCAGCGCCGACCAACGCAGGATCGACGGGGCCAAGGCCGCCGGCGGGTGCGCGTGCCCCGGCGCATGGTGGTGATGATGGTGATGGGTCGCCATGGTCTCCGGCACTCGGTGAGATGGGTTATGTTATAGTATAACATACAGGAAAGCCAAGAGCCGGTGCGAGCCGCTGATTCCTGGGGCCGGATACGGGCCCATTCTGGTCGGGATTAATTGCCAATCTCGCGCGAGACCGCCATCTTGCAGCAGCACTCCCATCAATTTTCCAGCCTTAGAGGTTTCATGCCGCAGAACCGCACCCGCATCGTCTCGATCGGCGAGGTCATGATTGAAATGGCACGCGGCGGCGACGGGCGATTCAGCCAGGGGTGCGGCGGCGACACCTTCAACACCGCCGTCTATCTGGCGCGGCATGGTCATGACGTCGGCTATGCGACCGCACTGGGTGACGACCGCTATTCCGACACCATCGCGGCACTTGCCGCCGCCGAAGGCATCTCCACCGACCTCATGCTGCGCGTCCCCGGCCGCCTGCCCGGCCTTTATCTGATCGAAACCGACCCCGCCGGCGAGCGCAGCTTCCACTATTGGCGCGACTCGTCGCCGGCCCGGGACCTGTTCGATTTCCCGGACTGGAGCCGCATCGCGGAGGGCCTGCTGAATGCCAACCTCATTTATTTTTCCGGCATCACGCTGTCGATCTATTCCAATGCCGGGCTCGGCCGTTTGCTGGCGATCATCGAGATGGCGCGCCAGAACGGCGCCAAGATCGTCTTCGACGGCAACTACCGGCCGCACGGCTGGAAAGGCGACATCCAGCGGACCCGCACGGTGTTCATCGAGGCGCTCAAGCGCGTGGACATCGCCTTGCCGACATTCGATGACGAGGCCCTGTTGTGGGGAGACGCATCGCCGGAGGCGACCGTCGGCCGGCTGCAGGCGTTCGGCATTACCGAAGTCGTGGTGAAGAACGGACCGAACAACGCACTGACGGCGGCCGACGGCCAGCAGGAATACGTGCCGGTTCTGGAGGTCGTCACGCCTGTCGACACCACGGCGGCGGGCGACAGTTTCAATGCCGGTTACCTTGCGGCGCGGCTCGCCGGAGCAAAGCCAACCGACGCTGCGGCGTCCGGCCATCGTCTCGCCGCGCAGAAGATCCAGCATCGCGGCGCGATCATGCCGCGTGACGTCCAGGCGGTTCACTGAACATCTAATCGAAGCGACCCGGCCGCGACCGGATTACGGCTTGCCGATCAGCATTGCGGCGACCGCCGCGATAAGCGGGATCGGCAGCGACGCAGCCACACGCAGCCACACCACGCGGGACTGCATGATCGGCAATTCGTAGATAAACAGCCGCTGGAACGCGAACAACGCCCAGGCGGTGGAGAAAGCGATCACTTGCGGCGCGCCGGCTCCGCCCTTCAAGGCAGCCGCCCCGAGCGCGAAGCCCACCACGGGTCCGCCCGGCGTCAGCGCGCCAGCCGCGGTGGCAATCAGCACACCCAAAAGACCGGACGATTCGCCAAGCCACAGAGCGATGATGTCCTGCGGCATCGCCGCAGCGATATATCCCGATCCCATCACGCCGATCATGATGCGCGGCAGGAGGCGCAGAAACTCCTCAACGCCCTGCCGGGCGCTCGCGCGCCACAACGGCCGGGCGCGCAGCACGGTCATCAGCGCGAGCACCGCGACAGTGACCCACAACACGATGTTGACGGCGAGATCGATCACGCTTTCTGCTCGCGCCTCACAAGCATCCGCAACAGGGCGCGGGCCAGCAGACCGACCAGGATCGGCAGCGGCAATGCGACCAGCATCCGCCAGCCGACGAAATCGAAACCGAAAAACGGCATTTCCCAAACCACCGCACGGTTGAGTCCGAGCAGCGTCCAACTGGTGATGAGCGCAATCGCCGCGCTGACATCCGCGCCGACGGCGATGAAGGCCGCCGCGATCGGAAAAATCGTAAACGGCCCGCCGGGCATCACGATGCCTGCGAGCGTGGCGATGAGAATGCCCTTCAGACCGGATTCGGCGCCCACCCAGCGGCTGATAACTTCCCGCGGCATCAGAACGGTGAGAAATGCCGCGATCAGTGTGCCGGCCAGCACCTTGGGCAGCATGTCGCCGAACAGGCCGAGGTCGTGCCACATGACGTGATAGAACCGCTCGGCACCGTCGCGCCAATAGACGTAACTCGCGGCCACGACCACGATCAGCAGAATCATCGCCGCCGCCCAGTCGAAGGACCTGCGGCGCGGCTGCGGCTTGTCGTCTTCTGCGGGATCCTTCACGAACGCAAACCGGCGGCGTTGCGCGCAAGCGCGGCGATGCGTGCGAAATCGTTGCTGGCCAGCGCCTCGCGCGGCGCAACCCAGGATCCGCCGACGGCGAACACATTCGGGAGCGCGAGATAGCCGGCGGCATTGGTCATGTCGATGCCGCCGGTCGGACAGAAACGAATATCCGGCAACGGCGCAGATACCGACTTCAGCCAGGCGGCGCCGCCAGATGCTTCCGCCGGAAAAAACTTCAGCGCCGTAAAGCCGAGCGCCGCAAGCGCAAGCGCCTCCGAGACCGTGGCGCAACCGGGCAAGGCCGGCAGGTTCGTGCGGATCAGAACCTCGGCCAGCGCTGCCGTGGTGCCGGGTGTCACCAGGAATTGCGCGCCGGCCTGCACCGACGCCTCGATATCGGCGCTGCTGCGAAGCGTGCCGGCCCCCACGATCGCGTCCGGGACCCGGGCGCTGATCGCTTTGATCGCGTCCAAGGCCGCCGGCGTGCGCAGCGTAACCTCGATCGCCGGCAAACCGCCCTCGCACAGCGCACGCGCCAGCGGCACCGCCTGATCGGCGGTGTCGATTGTGAGCACCGGAATAACCGGCACTTTCGCAAGCAATGCCAAGGGATCGGGAGCAGGCATGGCGCATGGTTTGCCCCATGCGTCTGGCAGGTTCAAGGCAAGCGGATGCATGGCACGCCCGTCGGAAGGGCTTGGCGGGGAACCGCGCAGGTCAGGAGAAATGACGAACCAGCAGCAGTCCGCTGAACAGACCCGCAATCGCCAGGGCGACGGAGGCGGCCACATAGAGTGCGGCCAGCGCCAGTTCGCCGCGCTCATAGAGCAGTGCCGTCTCGAGCGAAAAGGCCGAGAAGGTGGTGTAGCCGCCGAGCACACCTGTGGTCAGGAACAGCTTCCAGTGCTGGCTGCCGCCGTCCTTGAAGGCGAAATAGGCGATGAGCAGGCCCATCACGAAGGAGCCGGAAACGTTGGCGAATAATGTGGCATAGGGGAATCGGGTGCCGAGCAGGCTGGCCGCGCCCAGATTCACGCCGTGCCGTAGCGCGGCGCCGAGACCGCCGCCCAGAAAAACGATCACAAATCCCATGTCTTGTCCTTCCCTTGTCCGTTGGCAAGGGCAGCAAAAAGCCCGCCAAAGGCGGGCACCGGATATGCTCCCGCCGTGGCAGACCTCGCGGCCCGCTGGCAGGAGTCATCAGCCTTGCGGCGGTTGTCGGGGGACTCCATCCCCATCGGCGGCCATCCTAGGCACGAACGCGCAACGGGTCAAAGGCAAGCGGCGCTCGAGGCAGAGGGTGACTTTGCCCGGCCGGACGCTATGGTGCGCCGCATTGCCCCTATGAGTCCCGTATGCGTTCACTCGACCAGTTCGCACAAGACAGGCTGCAACAGCGCGAAGCCCAGAACCTGCGCCGCACCATCGCCGAGACCGAGCCGTCCGACGGTGTGTGGGTGACGCGCGGCGGCCGCAGGCTGCTGTCCTTCTGCAGCAACGATTACCTCAACCTGACCCAACACCCTGCGATCCGGCAGGCGGCGAAGGACGCCATCGACCGCTACGGTGCCGGCGCCGGGGCGTCGCGTCTGATCACCGGCAGCCACCCGCTTTACGCCGCACTGGAAACGCGGCTGGCGCGGCTGAAAGGCGCGGAAGCGGCTTGCGTGTTCGGCTCCGGCTATCTCGCCAATACCGGCATCGTCCCCGCACTCGTCGGCAAGGGCGACCTGATCGTCGCCGACGAACTGGCGCATTCCTGCATCCGCACCGGCGCATCGCTGTCCGGCGCCGATGTCAGGCTGTTTCGTCACAACGACGTCGCCCATGCACGCGACTTGCTGGCGGCGCATCGCACGTCACATCAGCACGCCTTGCTCGTCACCGAGGGCGTGTTCTCGATGGACGGCGATCTGGCGCCGCTGCATGAGCTGGCCGCGCTGGCGCAGCAATACGATGCCTGGCTGATGACCGACGACGCGCACGGCATCGGCGTACTCGGCCAGGGCCGCGGCAGCACCTTTGCCGGCGCGGAGACCGCGCATGTGCCGTTGCAGATGGGCACGCTGTCGAAAGCGATCGGCAGCTATGGCGGCTATTTGTGCGCGTCGCGCCCGGTGATCGACCTGATGCAGAACCGCGCCCGCACCCTGATCTATTCGACCGGCCTGCCGCCGGCGGTGGTCGCCGCCTCGATCGCCGCGCTCGAACTGATCGAAAACGATCCCGGCTATGCCGCCTTGCCGGTGAAAAAAGCGAAACGCTTCACCGCCCTCACCAATCTGCCGCAGGCGACCAGCCCCATCGTGCCGCTATTGATCGGAGACGAAGACAAGACCATGACTTCTGCGAAACTTCTGGAGGATGAAGGCTTCCTGGTGGTCGGCATCCGTCCGCCCACCGTTCCCGCCGGCACCGCGCGGCTGCGCTTCACCTTTAGCGCCGCGCATGCGGATTCCGATATCGAACGCCTGGCCGCCGTGGTGCGCGAGCGGGTTCTGGCCTGACCATGCCCGGCTTGTTCATCACCTCCACCGGAACCGGCATCGGCAAGACGCATCTCGCCACCGGCCTGATCGAGTTCCTGCGTGGTGTCGGCCGCAAGGTCGACGCCTTCAAACCCGTCATCAGCGGCTTCGATCCAGCGCAGGCGAAGGAAAGCGATACCGGCCGGCTGCTGTCGGCGCTGGAGCTGCCAATCAGCGACGCGCAGATCGAGCGCATTTCGCCCTGGCGTTTCACCGCGCCGCTGTCGCCCGACATGGCCGCCGCGAAGGAGAGCCGCGCCATCGATTTCGATACCTTGGTCGGCTTCTCGCAATCCGCCCTCGCCGCCGCAAATGACGCCACGCTGATCGAGGGCGTCGGCGGGATCATGGTGCCGCTCGACCGCGAACATACCGTCCTCGACTGGATGAAGGCGCTGGACATTCCGGTGCTGCTCGTCGCCGGCAGCTATCTCGGCAGCATCAGCCACACGCTGAGCGCCGCCGCCGTGCTGCGCCAGCACGGGATCAAACTGGCGATGGTCGCGGTCAGCGAGTCGGAAGGATCCGGCGTCGATCTGGATGAGAC
>JAEWCJ010000188.1 GCA_023390695.1 Pseudomonadota bacterium
GGCGCCGATGGTGTCCTGCAGTTGCGCAATGGTGGCGTTGAAGTCGTCGCGGATTTTGACGTAGCTCTCGCTGAAACCTTCATCAAGACGGAAGGTGAGATCGCCGCTTGCCATTCTAGAGAGGCCGACGGCCAGTTGATTGACCACTCTGGCCTGCTCTTCGGCGGTCCTGTTCTGGGAGGCTTCCGCACGCTGGCGCTCGTCCTCGACCTGTGCGCGCAACATCGCCAGTTGTTCGGCGCGGTCGCGCTCCTTGCTGTCCTCCATCGCCTGAAGCGAGGCACGGGTCTGATCGAGCGAGGTGAGCAGCCTGCCCAGTTCATCGCGGCGTCTGGCGATAACTTGTTCCGTAAAGTCTCCCGACGCAATGCGCTCCGACATGCTCATGGCGTTGCGGATCGGCCGCGTGAAGGACGAGGCGATGCCGAAGGCCAGCAGCAGGCCGACCAGACCCGCAACGCCGGCCATCACGATCAGGTTGGTCTGTGAGGTTTCGGCCGTCTGCTCGGCGCGGCTGCGGAAATCGAAGCCGTTGGCCGTGACGTTCTCGACCAGCAGCTCCATCCTATTCACCAGCTCTTCAGCCTTGGCGTAAAGCACCGCCGTGCGCGGCAGCTCGGTCAGGCCGCCGGCGGGCGGCTTCAGATAGCTCAGGCCCATCTTGTACCACTGGTCCGCCGCCTTGAGCACGCCGTCGACCTCGGAGGACGCGGCGTTGGCCATGCGTTCGTGCACGACCGACATGTCGGCGAGGAACTGCTGCATGGATTTTTCCATCGAATCCAGATTCACGCCCACGGAAGAGTCGCGCAGGATGATTGCACGCTCCATTGCATGCCGCGCTTCCGACAACCGCCCCTGCGCCGAGCGGGTGTGGCTCACGACCATCAACGGACCGTCATAGAGCCGCACCACCAGGGCGCTGGTGTCCGATACGAGTTTGACGCCGTAGAACGCGACGCCGGTGGCGAGCAACACCACAACGCTGAACGCCAGGAACAGCTTGATTCGTATCGACATGGCTGGGCCGCCTTGATCAGTCTGTGACCTTCACGAGCATTTTCATGGCCGGGTGAATCGCGCAGATCACCCGGATGTCACCGGACTTGTCGAACGTCACGGGCGTCGATTTGCCCGGCGCCTGCGAGCCGAGATTGAAGGTATGGCCGGTGGTCGACGACATGACATTGTGCGCGATATTGTCGTCATTCACGAATACCAGCGTATTGCCTTTCTTGATGGTGACCTCCGTCTCGGAAAACACCTTGCCCTTCTGGTGAATGCTCTTTTCGGCAGCCAGCGCCAGCGATCCGCCGGCGGCAAATGCGATGGCGACGGCGACTTTCACATATTTCATTCTCAACTCTCCCTGTCGGATTGAAAGATCAACGCGGCAGCACGGGTACTGGCACTGGATCCGCCTGGCCGTTCAGCGTGTGCATGAACGCCACCAGATCGGATTTTTCCTGAGGGGTGAGGCCGAGCGGCTTGATCGCTTCCGAACGGCTCGGACGGTCCACGCCGCCGATGTCGTAATGCTCGACCACGTCTTCCAGCGTCGCGAGCGAGCCGTTATGCATGTACGGCCCGCGGCGGCCAATCTCGCGCAAGCCCGGTGTCTTGAACGCCTTCTCCATTTTCAGCACGCCCGGCACGATCTTGGCGCGGCCTTCGTCGTCGGTGTTCAGGCCGATGTCGTGGAAGCTGTCATCGGTGAAGTTCCAGCCGGCATGGCAAGCCGCGCAGGCACCCTTGCCATTGAAGATGGTGAAGCCGCGCTTGGCCGCGTCCGGGATCGCAGCATCGTTGCCGTCGATCCAGTTGTCGAACGGCGCAACACCGGACACCACCGTGCGTTCATAGGTGGCGATCGCCTTGGCGATGTTCTCTTCGGTGATGCCGTCCTTCGGAAACGCCGCCTTGAACAGCGCGACATATTCGGGAACGGCCTTCAACCGCGCGATCAATTCAGACAGCGGCAGGTTCATCTCGACCTTCGCCTCGATCGGAGCGAGCGCCTGCTCTTCCAGCGTGGCGGCGCGACCGTCCCACATGAAGATTTGCAGATAGGCCGCGTTGACGATGGTCGGCGAGCGGCGGTCGAGCATCTTCATGTTGTGGCCGACACCCTTGGCCAAGCCGTCACCCCAGCCGAAGCCCGGGCTATGGCAGGATGCGCAGGACTGCGCTTTCGCCCCCGACAGGCGCGTGTCGAAATACAGCTTCTTGCCGAGGTCGGCCTTCTCTGCGGTGTAAGGATTGTCTTTCGGAAACGGGATGGTCGCCGGCCGCTGATAGGCCGCTTTGAGCTGATCGACGCTGGGATCGACCGGCTTCTTGACTTCAAACGTCCGCGTTTCGCCGATGATGGCAGCTTGACCGCTGCCGTTTACGACGATGGCAATGACAGCCGCCAGCGCGAACGCGCCAAACACGCAACTCCAGACGGCCAAATACCGTTTTCGAACACGTTTCGGCACAGCAACGTCCCCCCAGACAAATGCTGATCCCGCGAATGGCGAAAATTTCCAATTTCCCGACTGTCATTTGTAAAAATCAATTGCTTAAGAAATTACCTCCGCATTTCCGTGAAATTAGTTGCATTTTATCTTCTCGCACCCATTGCGAGAAAATTCGAAAGATTCTGTACTGCGATGCAGGACAAGCCACGAATTTTGGCGGCCGGCGCGCATCACAGTCGATCTGAAATGCAATCGGCCGACAGCGTGCGTGTCATGCGGGCGGCAATCTTCGCCCCTGCAAGCCGTTGGCAATCCGGCAGCGGCCGCTCGCGATGATAGTTCTGCGCGTGCGTGTAGCCGGCGGCTGCAAGAAGATTGCGCTGCGCTTCCGCCTCAATACTTTCCATGTTCGCGGGTCATGCCGATTGCGCATCAGCGTCAGCACCGCCCCAACGATGCGGCGGCGTCGATCACGCCGCACCGTCTGCAGTGAGCGGGCACCCACCTGACAGAAAAACGGCACTGCAACGGTGCCGTTGCAGTGCCGCACGCAGTTCGCAACCCGCATGACGCGGCTCGCGATGTCTCACATCACCTCTTCTTCGCAACCCACCACGGCGACCACAGGCCGTTCCAGATATGGACCGGCTGCTGCCACGCGGCGATCACCAGCTTCTTGCCATTGGCATTGGGATCGGCCGGCGCGGCGGCCTTCTTCTTGGCGGCGAGCGCTGTCGCCGGAGCGGCGGCGATCATCAGAACGGCAAGCAACATGGCGCTTTTGCGCATCATCATTCCCCCTAAATAAACACCGGCAGACGCGGCACCCGGACATGATGCACCGAAGGGGAGGTGCGCAAAACAGAAACGGCCTGACTGCGGGCATTTCGCCGCAAGGTCAGGCCGTTGGCATGAACAATGGTTCAGCGAGCGAGGCGATCAGCCCTTCTTGGCCGACTTCTTCGCTGCCTTCTTCTTGGCAGGCTTCTTGGCCGGCTTGGCGTCGACCTTGGCGACCGGCTTGGTCGCGGCCTGCCATGCATAGACCGGCTGCATGAAGCCTTCACGCACCAGCTTCTTGCCGGCGGCGTTCGGATCGGTGGCCGTCGCGGCCGGCTTGGCAGCGGTCTTCTTCTTGGCCGCAAGAGCGGCGGTCGGCGCCGCCGCGGCAACGGCAACGGCAAGCATCAGTGCAAGCTTCTTCATAAATCCCCCAGGATTCTGGTCACCGGATCGTCCCCCGGCGGGCGGCCATCAAGCATAAATTCGGGAGCTTGCAAACAAGAACGCTGC
>JAEWCJ010000197.1 GCA_023390695.1 Pseudomonadota bacterium
CAGCGGAAGTCACAAAGCTCACCATTACGCTGGAAGGCCCTAATTCTCCCATCGAAGCGATCCTGGGCTCCGACACACGTCCGCCTCACGCACTAAGAAACGGCCCAATACGGCAGGCCGACCACGGGAAGTCAAAAGCCTCCCCGGCCGCGCGCAACTCGGGAAATCTCGCGGATCGCATGCGCGCCTTGCAGAGTCGCGCCGCGCGCATGACATCCACCCCCTGACCGACATCCGGCACCGCCCGACTTGCAGCGATGCCGTTGCGGGGCGAAGATGTATATTGAGGCCGGAATTGTATCATATGTTTGCATCCCCTTTGAGCGTTGCGCCTGGCGGAGGATCGGCGAGAATCCACGCGTATCCGATCAGATCGGTCGCGTTGATAGCGCTGCTGCTGACTTTTCTCGGATCGACCTTGCAGGCGGCTCATGCCCTGGATCCGCAGATCGCACGAAACAAAAAGACCGAACAGAAAGTCTTCACCGATCAGCAAATTATCGATGGTTTCTTCAAAATCGTTTTTGGGGCCGAGTTCCACGTCGCCGGACGCACCGACCGTATTCGCAAATACGATGTGCCGGTCCGCATCTATATCGACAACCGCGCCAAACCTGATCGGCGACCGCAAGTCGCCGCTGTGGTTGCCGACATCCGCAGCAAGATCAGGGGACTGGATATTGCCATCGTCCAGAACCGCAAAGAGGCGAATGTCAGCGTCACGCTCGTCCGCGATCGCGACCTGGAAAAAACCATCCGCGCTTTCTATGGCCGCGCCCGCGCCAGGACGATCCTGCAGTCGCTTGAGCCGCAATGCCTGTCCGGATTCCGCAAGGACGACTTTTACCGCATCGTGAAGTCCGACGTCATTCTCGTCACCGATGCCGGAGACTTCATCTTCTATGATTGTGCCTACGAGGAAATCCTGCAGTCACTGGGGCCAATCAACGACGATTCCAGCGTTCCCTGGACGATGTTCAACGACGACGTCCAGATGGGCTTCTTCGACATCTACGACCAGTATTTGCTCAACATTCTCTATGACCCGCGCATCAAGCCGGGAATGAGCGCCGAGGAGGTTCGGCAGTTGCTTCCGCAGGTCCTGCCCGACGTGCGGGCCTGGGTTGCGCAGGTCAACAACCCGGGCAACTAGACCATCAGCTCTTAAAGCGACTTGAGCCAATCCACGATCGACTTGCGTGCCTGAAACGGCGTTGTGAGATGCAGACCGGGGATGACGAGATATTTGCTCTTCGGATGCTTGGCACCGGGATCGAAGCCATAGTCGCGCCCATGCAGGAAAATCGGATCGCCGACACCGACCACCCATAGAAACGGCACCTCTCCCATCGCCGCCGCATTTCTCGGAATGATGGCCGGCCCCTCCGGATCAAACATACTGAGATAGACATTGGGCGAGGCTTTCACCCGGAACGGAATGCCTTGCGCGAGATCCGGGAACGACATCCGGACATCACCCTTGCCGTCGGCGACAAGCTGCTTGGCTTTCGCAACCGCACCTTTGGTACGAAGACGAAGCGCCCAGGCTTCCGGCAAGTGGCCGGGCGCCAGCGCAACAACGGCGGCCAGATCCTGCCGCCGCGCGGCGTAGCCGATGGCCGCATTGCCGCCCAGACTGTGCCCAGCCACGACAATCCGCGTCGCGCCCGCCCATCGGAGTTTCTGCACCGCCAGATCGATTTCCGCCATCGCCTGATCGTAGGTCGCGTCATAGATGCGCCGGCTTGACCAGGGCAATTCGGGAGCCTCGACCAGCGCGCCTTCCTTTCGGAGCGTCTCGCTCAGACCCTCGATCATGCTGGTAGGTGTGCCGCCCTTGCCATGCAGCAGGACGACTCCAAAACCCGCCAGCGTCGGGCTCTGCGCCTGAGCCAATTTCAGCGGGATCATGAGGCTGGCGATGACCACAAGAAGGCGTAGACAGGCTCTCATTACGGGGTGTCCGTGCCACGAATCAGCGCCACTATATCGTGGATTGTGGTCCCCCTCCGCCACCCACCAAACAGGACATCCCCTTATCGGCGCGAAAAATCAGCGCATCTCGAGGGGAGACGAAATGGTCGCAGAACGCCCTGCATAACTGCCGCACCCTGCTGGAACCGCCGCACAGAACTGGATCAGCAGAGAGCCCCGCCGGAGAGCGTTGCTGATGTCAGCAACAGCATGATCGCTTCTGCACTACCACGGCAGGATCTCACCGTTGTAGTTGAAGAACTTGCCGGCATCGCCGGGCGTCAGATTTGAAACCACCTTGCGCACCCCATCAACCGACTGATCGACGGTATTTGTCGCCTTCAGCCCGCCCATATCGGTCTGCGTCCAGCCAGGCGAAATAGACACAAGAATGATACCCTTGCTTTGGTACCACTCCCCCGCGCTGCGCGTCAGCATGTTCAATGCCGCCTTGCTGGTACGATAGGCGTAGCGGCCAGCCTGCCATGTGCCGGATATCGACGCCAAGGTCGATGCCATCATCACCGCGACCGGCCGTTGCCCGGCGGCAAGATTGTCGACAAAAGCTCCACAGACGCGCGCCGGTCCCAAGAGATTGGTTTGCAGGACGTCCAGCCAGCCCTCGTAATCGTAATTGCGCAGGTCTGGATCGTCCTTGCCTTCATACGCCCCGCTGCCATAGAAGACCTGCTCGACAAGGCCGGCATTGTTGATGAGGACATCGATTGGCCTGCCCTTCAAACGCTCGGCGGCCGCCTTCACCTCGTCCGCATTGGTCACGTCGATACGCAGCAATTCCAGCCGCCCTCCGGAACCCTTCGCCAGCGACCGCAACTGGTCGGCATGCTCGGGATCGCGGCAAGCAGCATAGACCTGCCAGCCATCCGCCAGATACTGGCGAACAAACTCCAGTCCGATTCCGCGACTGGCACCTGTAATCAACGCCGACGGCATAAACGACCTCACCGAAGAATGAATGGATTCGCGACTTTGTCGGCGAAGCTAATCCAGACCGACTTGGTCTGCAAAAATTCATGGATGGCGTGCTGTCCGCTTTCGCGCCCGATCCCGCTTGCCTTGTATCCGCCGAACGGCGACATGAAGCTCACGGCGCGATAAGTGTTCACCCACACCATCCCCGCCTGCAGCTTTTCCGACATTTTGAACGCACGCGCAATGCTGCTCGTCCAGACACCCGCGGCGAGGCCAAAAATCACATCGTTGCCAATGGCGATCGCTTCCTCGTCATCCTCGAACGGAATGATGGAGAGGACCGGGCCGAACACCTCCTCCTGCGCGATGCGCATGCGGTTATTCACCTGGCCGAAAATGGTCGGCTGCACGAACCAGCCATCCTTCAGTGCCGGGTCGTCTGGAACGTCTCCGCCGAGCAGAACCTTGGCGCCTTCATCGCGCGCGATAGCGATATAGTCGAGCACGCGCTGGCGCTGCTGCTGCGTGGTCACCGGGCCGACCTGGGTGTCGAGCTTCTTCGGATCGCCGATTTTCGCAGTCGCCGCAAACTCCACGAGCCGTGCCGTGAAGTCCTTCTCGATCGATTTCTGAACGAGCAGGCGCGATCCCGCGATGCAGGTTTGTCCCGACGCGGCGAAGATGCCGGAGATCGCCCCCTTGACCGCATTGTCGAGATCGGCGTCCGCGAACACGATATTGGGCGATTTTCCGCCTAGTTCGAGCGTCACTCCCTTGAAATCTCTTGCCGCCGCCTCGTAGACCCGGCGTCCGGCAACATCGCCGCCGGTGAACGCGATCTTGCGCACCAACGGGTGGCTGGACAGCGGCTCGCCCACATCGGCTCCGAATCCCGTCACCGTATTGACGACGCCGGGCGGAAAGCCGGCCAGTTCGAACAGCTTGACCAGTTCGAGGATCGAGGCGGAGGCGAATTCCGACGGCTTGATGACGACCGTATTTCCCGCCGCCAGCGCCGGCGCCAGTTTCCACGCCAGCAGCAGAATCGGCGAATTCCACGGCACGATGCAGGCGACCACGCCGAGCGGCTCGTGGCGCGTGAAGTTGAACATCTCCGGCTTGTCGATCGGAATAACGGCGCCTTCGACCTTGTCGGCGAGACCGCCGAAATAATCGAACCATTCGGGCGCATAGCGGCACTGCACGCTCATCTCGGCGATCAGCTTGCCGTTGTCGCGCACTTCGATTTCAGCCAGCCGCTCGGCGTTCTCGGCCATGATCGCTGCGAAGCGACGCAGCAGCTTACCGCGCTGCGTCGGCTTCATCTGCGCCCATGGTCCGGACGTGAACGCGGCTTGCGCCGCCTGGACCGCCGCCTCCACATCAGCCGGACCACATCGCGGAATCAACGCCCATGGTGCGCCGGTGAATGGATCGAATGTCTCGATCCACTCCCCGCCTGCGGCGCCAACCTGCTTCCCGTCTATCGTATTCTCAAATTTCAGCAGGTGATCACCAGTCATGCCGCACTCCGTCAGCCGCTTACAGGTACTTGGTGGCGCCGCCACACGACTCGACCGTCGTCCCGGTCATGTAGGAATTCTTCTCGGAGACCAGGAACGCGGCAATCCATCCCATTTCCTCGGGCCGTCCCCAACGGTTCAGCATCGTCATGCCAGCCATGGAATTCCGGACCTGATCCGCTGTTGTTCCTCGCGCCTCCGCCATGCGCTCGGCGCGCGGTCCCCAGCTGTCGACGGCGACGATCCCGGGACAAAGATTGTTGACCAGGATGTTGAAGGGGGCGAGATCGTTCGCCATCAGCTTGCTGAAACCGATAATCGCCGCGTTTGGCAGCGTGGTCGAAAGGGCTCCCGGCAAAAGCATGGTACCAGAAATGCCAGAAATATTGAGAATGCGGCCGGCCTTCGATTTCTTTAGGTGCGGGATCGCAAACTTTGTCGTGTAGACATACGATAAAAGATTGCGGTTGATCGACTCCTGCCAGTCCGCAGGCGTGAGGCTTTCCAGCGTTCCCGGAACCATGCCGCCAACATTGTTGACAAGAATGTCGCAACCGCCCAACGCCGCTGTCGCCTCGTCAACAAACTTGCCGCAGCCATCCTCCGACATGAAATCGACCGCGATCGGCACCACCTTGACGCCGGTCTTGCTCAATTCCGCCGCGGCCAGATCGAGGTTCTCGCGCCCGCGCGCCCCGATCGCGACATTGCAGCCCTCCTCGGCAAGCGCCTTCGCGATCGCAAGCCCGAGCCCCTGGCTTCCGCCCGTGATCAGCGCATTTTTTCCCTTGAGACCGAGATCCATTTCATCCCCTCACAGATATTGTTTGACGAATGACGCGCAGGCGCTCCCGACCAGCTCCAAATGATCGGGATTGTCGTACAGCGACATGTGCGACGCATCCCCCCCGATCTGGACCAGCTGCTTTCGCGGGCTGGGAATGGTTTGAAACGCCGGCACCTCGAATTCCGTCATTGTAATATCATCATACGCAGATGTGACCATCAAAACCGGCGTATGGATAATCCGCCGCATATAGGGCGTCACGTCATAACGCATCGCATATTCGACGCTTTGCACAGTCGTCCAATGCTCGTGATTGGGGGCGACGGTCTCCTTGAACCGTTTGAAGACCGGCCAGGTCTCCGGCGCCGGCCATGCGGAGGGTTTCTCGTGCGGATGCGCAGAATGCGCGATCGTCCCATGCTTGCCGGTCAGGAAGCGCGAAACGCGGTCCTCCGCGATGACTTTCTGAAGCTCGCGGTAGCCCACATTGGAGTTCGCGCGCAGCATGTTATAGTGGCCGTCGAGCATGGGCACGACAGAGATCACACAGCGCACGCGCCAATCATACAGAGCGATCGGGAAGACGTGAGCGCCGGCATAGGAGATGCCCCAGACGCCGATGCGGTTGCCGTCCACGTCGTCCCGCAGCGACGCATAGGTGATGGCGTTCATGATATCGTCGCATTGCTGCCAGGGATCGATATGCTGTCGCGGCTCGCCGGCGCTTTCTCCGAAATTGCGGTAGTCGAACGTCAGAGCCGCATATCCGGCCTTGGCGAAGAAACTGGCATATTCCGGCTGGATCAGTTCCTTCACGTAGCACCAGCCGCCGCCCATTACGACGCAGGGATACGGCGGCTTGACGCCCTCGGGCTTGTAGAAATGCCCCTTGATCTCCAGACCATCGCTTTTGAATGTAATGACTTCCCTGTCCATGGCTCCCTCGCCGGCATGCCCGCGAGCGGAGCGCGGGCAGAGATCGCGCCCTCACAGAGCGCTTGATGCCGGGCCAATCTGCCGCAAGAGGCGGGGTGCAAGCAATATACGTTCTGCTATAGCTCGTATAAAGACATTGCAACATACTGATGACTGTTTTCCTATGGCGGATGACGCCAGCCACCGCCAGCCCCTTACAGAACCGTCCATCCCAGCTTCCTGCTTCTCTGCTGCAGCACCAGATCGCGAATCACCCGCTCCGCCGCCGGAATGGCCCTAGTATGCGGCCGCTCCCGCGTGATTGCGAGCGACCATTTGATGGAAACATTGCGCAACGGTGCGGCGGTGATCGCCCTTCTGTCCAGCGCGGTTTTGATCGCTCCAATCGGAGTGATCGCATATCCGATGCCGCGCTCGACCAGATCCAGCAACAAGGTGAGGCTGCTGACCTCCGCTACGGTGCGAAACTGCAAGCCGTATTGTTGCGCGGCATAGTCCACCTTGAGGCGCGTCTGATTGGGCACGCTGTACAGGATCATCGGTTTGCCGTTCAGAGCGGACCAGCCGACCGGCCGGCGAATGTCCAGGCCGCTCCCCACAGGCCCGACAAGATACATGTTTTCCATGACCAGCGGCTTGAGATTGACGTTCCGCACGGAACGCCTCGCCGACATGAATATTGCGATATCGAGTTCGCCCCTACCGAAAAGGGATTCGATCTGATCACTGGTGCCGTCATGAATGGTCAGTGATACCTTGGGATAATCCCGGTTGAACCGCTCGATAAACGGACTCGTGAGGACATTCACCATTGAGATCGGGAGTCCCAAGGTCAATTGCCCGCAAGGGACCTGATCTCCGGAAATAACGTCCTGCTTGAGTTCGTCAAAGCCGCGTAGCAAGCCGACGGCTCGCTCCCGGAAAATCTTTCCGGCTTCTGTCAGGCTCACCCCTCTCGCCTGACGCGCGAACAGCTTTGCTCCGATTTCGTGTTCAAGGATTGCAAGATCCCGACTGAGCACAGGTTGCGTCATGCCGAGGGTTTCGGCTGCCCGGGTTACGCTTCCGAGTTCTGCAACTTTAACAAAGCGAGCCAATAGGCGAGTATCCATCGGCGATCCGTTCTTTGAGACCAACCCCTGTTGGTTATACCCGCCAACTCGTATCCAGACCGACTTTCAAAATCCAGCCGATTCATGGGCGTCCACGCGCTGAAACGCAGTGTCCGAACTCTTGCTTGGATTTTACCGCCGAGGTGCGGCCACAAGCCTATCGGCGGCCAAATCAAGGCGAGTGCTTTGCGCCCAAATAGTGCGAGCCGCGACATTGCGCTCTGGAACCTCCATTGCAACACCGGCGTTCAAGCCTTGTCCACCAAGGAGAACAGGGAGAACCGCAAATGGGCGAGCGAGAAACCCAGGACCTGATCGGCAGCGACAAGGTCGAGGGCACTGACGTTTACGGACCGGACCGCGAGAAAATCGGCACCATCGAACGGGTCATGATCGGCAAGGTCAATGGTCAGGTCGCTTATGCCGTACTCAGTTTCGGCGGCTTCCTAGGCATCGGCGACGAGCATTATCCGGTTCCATGGTCGTCACTGCACTACAGCCAGGACCTCGGAGGTTACGTCACCAACCTGACCAAGGATCAGCTCGAAGACGCACCAAGATACACGCACGAGGCGGACTGGGACTGGTCCGACACCGAGCGCGGACGCCGCGTATACGATTATTACGGAGCATCTTGGGCGATGTAGCCAAGAGAGGTGACAAGACAGGAGGCGGCCGAATGCCGCTTCCTGGTCAGGCAACACGATTTGAATGATACAAATTCAGCGGTAGCGAGCAGCGAGCCATAAAAGCGCAAACGGTAGGTTGAGGGACTTGATCGGTTCCCGGCATGCCCCAGCATCTGCAGATTCACCCGCGATACTGGGGCAACCCTCGCTCTTGTCTAACAAGAATTGTCAAAGGAAAAGCCATGGCCAACTTAGCGATGAGCGGAATCCTCTGCGCTGGACTTCTCCTTATGTCGTTTCCCGTCATGGCTCAAAGCCCGCAACAGGGATATGGCGACAATCCCGAACTTCCGGCACCGGCTCCAAGCTGGATTCCGATCCTGAACTGGGCCGCCACCGAACCTTGGCCGGAGAATGCCACACCCAAGCCCGCCAAAGGATTGAAAGTCACTGCCTTTGCCCGCAATTTGAAGCATCCGCGATGGGTTTACGTCTTGCCCAACGGCGATGTGCTGGTGGCCGAAGCCGCGGCCGAACCATCTCCCTCCTGGAATCCGCGCTCTCTCGTTCAGAGCTGGGTGCAGCGTCAAGCGGGCTCGATTGTCGAAAATGCCAATCGGATATCGATACTGCGCGACACCAACAAAGACGGAATTGCCGACGAGCAAGAAGTCTTCCTCGAAGGCCTGCGGCAGCCATTCGGCATGGCGCTGATTGGCGATCAGTTTTATGTGGCCAATACCGACAGCATCGTAAGATATCCATACAAGGAAGGCGATAAACGCATCACAGCACAAGGCACAAAACTCGTTGACATTCCGGTCGGTCACCACTGGACGAGGAACATTCTCCCCTCTCCCGATAACAGCAAGCTGTTCATCACGGTCGGATCCGGCAGCAATATCGGTGAAAAAGGCATGGACATCGAAAAGGATCGGGCGACCATATGGGAACTCGATCTGGCCTCGGGCAAATCCCGGATATTTGCCTCCGGCCTCCGCAACGCCAACGGCATGGCCTTTGAGCCCTCGACAGGAGAGTTGTGGACGGTCGTCAACGAACGCGACGAGATCGGCGACGACGTCCCGCCGGATTATCTGACCTCTGTCAAAGAGAACGGCTTTTACGGCTGGCCATATAGCTATTGGGGCAAGATTGTCGATGAGCGCGTTCAACCGCAGCGCCCGGAGCTGGTCGCAAAGTCGATCACGCCGGACTACGCACTCGGCGGGCACACGTCATCCATGGGATTGACGTATAGTGAGGGCAAGGTATTTCCAGAACCATTCAAGACCGGCATGTTCATCGGCCAGCACGGATCGTGGAATCGCTCCGAACTCAGTGGGTACAAGGTGATTTTCGTTCCCTTCAAGGAAGGACGCCCTGCTGGCGGCATGCCGATCGACGTCTTGACCGGGTTCCTGAAGGATGAAAACGGCACCGCTTATGGGCGGCCGGTTGGAGTTGCCATCGATCGGGACGGATCGCTTCTGGTGGCGGATGATGTTGGCAACACGATCTGGCGGGTCACTGCAGAGGATCCGGATCTGTCGCGCAGTCCAATCACGCGAACAACACCCCAGCAGGCGCCAACAACAAGCGGCTCGTCTCCTGAACAACGATAGAGAGTGGACGCAGAAAAACGCTGAAAGCAATCGGTAGATTGGACTTTCAGCGCAGATGCGAAATGTCCAAACAGAGCCGTTGAACGCCTCACTTCATGTAGGCTCGCGCGCACCCTGCTGCTGGCGGACAAAACCTATGCACACAACGTCAAGGGGAAAGCCAGCACCAGCCCAATCCATAGCGTGGCGACGATTGCGGCTGCGCTCAGAGTTGTGGAAGCTCGCCATAGGAAGACTTCCAGAACTCCGGTCGCGCGGACTTTCAATCTTCTGCGGCAATGCAGATACAGCCACAGCAACCCACCAATATGCACAGCAAGAACGGCGAAGAGCAGCGTACGCAGGAGACTGATCGGACCAATCATGATGTGATGCCAGGAGAGCGCACATCCCGTCGCCTGTATTGCGTAGAGGAGAGAGAGTGCTGCCATCCAGATGGCGAAACCTAGCGCCATCAAGAGGAAGCTTTGGCGGCGCCAGGTCATGCCGGCATCGCCCACGGCAGCCCCTGCACCAAGAGCAGAGTGAGGAAACCGATTACCGCCGTATAGCCGTGCCAAGCTGTGCCAATCCGCAGATCATGCGAACGCGCTGCCGAAACATAGCCGGAACGGCTGCGCCAGATTCCGTACAGTGCCAGGATCACCCCCACACCGGCATGCAACGCGATATATCCGAGCAAAGCGACAGTGGCGGCCCCATAGGCGTGCCGGTGTGGCGCGGGCACAGCGGCCATCATGAGGATCAGCCCGATGAGCGCCAAGACCTGCGCGACGGCGGTGACCAGGAGCCATATTTCGCGCTGCCGCCAATCGGCCAGCCTGATTGGGTCGACCGCGCGACGCCCGGCAAGGGATGCCCCAAGCAAGCCGACGATGACTGTCGCCAACGCCGCGGGAGTCGCGCGCAACAATTCCGGCGGCGGCCAGTTCGGCGCCACCACCCACAGGAACAGAAGGCCGAATGCCAGCGAGCCGTAAGCAGCGGCATCGCCGGCCAGCGTCAGCGCCATTGCCCAGCGTGAGGGCGCAGCGTCGCTCTCATATTGCGAAGGCACATGCTTGCCGTGGCCAATCGGGATCGGGCCACGGTCAACACGATCTCCCCAGTCTCGCGTCCAGAGCAGCAACGTTCCGATCGCCGCGACGGAGCCAACCACGGCCAGGCCATAGAATTTCAGAAGCACGGCGAGGAAAAACACGCCTGTTGCAAGAGCACTGATCAGCGGCAAATAGGTGGGGCCTGGCAGCCGCACCACCTGTTCAATCCGTCCTGAGGTGATCCCGACGCCAAGCGTTTCCAGGCGGCCCTCGCGCACGAATCCGAGATATCCGCCGCCGCGCGCCAGGTCGAGCGGAAGTGCCTGCGCTTCCGTGAGCGGCGAACGCCCCTGCACTATCGGGATCGAGGCGAAGTTGTAAGAGGGCGGCGGCATGGGCGTCGCCCATTCCAGTGTACCAGCCTCCCACGGGTCGCGTTCGGCACGTTGGCCGAAGCGCCATTGCAGCACGATGTCGACCGTGAACAGGGCAAAGCCGATCGCCATTAGAAAAGAGCCGACGGAGGAAACCAGATTCATCCACTCCCATCCCGTATCGGCGCCATAACTGTAGATACGTCGCGGCATGCCGAGCAGTCCGGTGACATGCATAATGAAGAAGGTGAGATTGAACCCGATGAAGATCAGCCAGAACGCCGTCACGCCGAGACTCCAGCGCGGCATGCGGCCGGTGAAATGGGGCAACCAGTAATATGCAGCCGCCAGCATCGGAAACACGAAGCCGCCAACCAGAACGTAGTGCAGAAGCGCCACGATAAAATGGGTATCGTGGACCTGCCAGTTGAACGGCACAATCGCGACCATCACGCCCGTGAGCCCACCAGTGACGAAGATGAAGAAGAAACCGAGAATGAACAGCATCGGCAGCTTGAGTTGCGGCCGGCCTGCGAGCAGCGTACCGATCCATGCAAAAATCTGTACCGCCGTCGGCACGGCGACCGCCGTGCTGGCCGCCGAGAAAAACGCCAGCGCCAGATGCGGAATGCCCACCGTGAACATGTGGTGGACCCAGAGTCCGAAACTCAGAAATGCTAGCGCGACGATACTGACGACAATCGCCAGGTAGCCGATGATCTCGCGGCGGGCGAGTACCGGCAGAACTGTCGAAATCACTCCGGCTGCCGGCAGAAAGATGATGTAGACCTCCGGATGGCCGAACAGCCAGAACAGATGCTGCCACAGAAGCGGGTCGCCACCGCGGTTGGGATCGAAGAACGGCAGGTCGAAGGCACGCTCGATCTCCAGCAGCACCGAGCCGACGATCAGCGGCGGAAAGCCGAACAGCATCATGAACGCTGTGACCAGCAAGTACCAGGCAAACAGTGGCATCTTGTCGAGCGACATGCCTGGCGCGCGCAGCTTGAACACGGTGACGATGATCTCGAGCGCAGCCGATAGCGCCGAAATCTCCACGAATGAGACGCCGATCAGCCAGAGGTCCGCGTTGATCCCGGGCGTATAGATGCGCGATGACAGCGGCGTGTACATGAA
>JAEWCJ010000076.1 GCA_023390695.1 Pseudomonadota bacterium
CGCGCTATGAGCGCGGCTATGGTGCGATGTTCTCTCAGCATATCGGCCAGGCCGACGTGGGCTGCGATTTCGATTTCCTGGAGGCGGGGGCGGCTGTCCCGGAGCCGGAAATTCATTGAACGGTGATTGTCGAAAGATTTGAGGGGCTTGCATGGCCCCGTTGGCAATGCGATTCAGCGTGTGAATCCCGCAAGCGAAGTGGGATCCCGAAATGGGTACCGCCGCTTAAAGTGATTTCGCGCTGTTGAGAACTGACTCCAGGCGCTGAATCATTGGGCGAGCGCGTTCATCCAGGATCTGAGTCAGCGGCATCTTCGACACAGGTCCGAGATATTTTTGCGGGTTCCCGTCGTTGTAGGGGATAAGGTGCCCGGCCTTCCTCAAAATGCTCCGATCGGCGCCGTAAAGTCGACGCCGATGCAGAGCGCGAATCACTCGCCGAAAGACATGGCTGCGACGCCTAGCGCCCGACCCCGCAGATCGATGCGGTTCAGGGCCCGTTCCTTTATGGCCTTCGCCCTGGCGCCGGAAGGTGAAATCGCCGACTGGCTGCTGGAGCTCGACAACTGGATTCGTAACTCGGCCGGCTTTTTCGTGGGCCGGCCCGTCGTGCTCGATCTCGCCTCGCTGCAGCTCGAGCGCGAGGCCATTGTGCAATTGGTGGCCGAACTGGAGCGGCGCGATATTCGGATCATGGGATTGGAGGGCGCCAGCCCGGACCAGCTCGGCCCCGATCTGCCGCCGCTTCTCAAGGGCGGGCGCCCCGCCAGCGACGATGTCCTCGACACGCCGGCGCCGCGCAAGCTGTCCTTCATGCCGCTGCCGGACCCGGAACCGACGGCGCTGGTGCTGGAAGCTCCGGTCCGGTCCGGCCAGACCGTGGAATTCCCGAACGGCGACGTGACCGTGATCGGATCCATAGCCTCCGGCGCCGAGGTCGTCGCCGGCGGGTCGATTCATGTCTATGGGGCGATCCGCGGTCGGGCGATGGCCGGTTCCAACGGCAATCCGGATGCGAGGATCTTTTGCAGCAGGGCCGAGCCGGAGCTGCTGGCGATCGACGGATATTTCCTCACCGCCGAGCAGATCGATGCGTCGCTCTATGGCGGCCCGATCCAGGTCTGGCTGGACGGAACGACGGTAAGAGTCGCGGCGCGGACCTAGAGCGCGACCGGCGATCTGGAAGCCGGTTGCGTGCGATCACACGGGGGAAGCGCAAACGTGGAGAGTAGTGACATGGGTAAGGTTGTGGTGGTGACCTCCGGCAAGGGCGGCGTCGGCAAGACGACGACGACGGCCGCTCTGGGAGCTGCACTGGCGCAGGGCGGCCAAAAGGTGGTGGTGGTCGATTTCGATGTGGGCCTGCGCAACCTCGATCTGGTCATGGGTGCCGAGCGCCGTGTGGTCTACGACCTGATTACCGTGATCCAGGGGGTCGCCAAGCTGTCGCAGGCCTTGATCCGCGACAAGCGCATTGAGAATCTGTCGCTGCTCCCGGCCTCGCAGACCCGCGACAAGGACGCGCTGACGGAAGAGGGTGTGGCGCGGGTCATCGCGCAATTGCGTCAGAGCCATGACTGGATCATCTGCGACAGCCCGGCCGGTATCGAGCGCGGCGCCATCCTCGCCATGCGCCACGCAGACGCCGCGATTATCGTGACCAATCCGGAAGTGTCGTCGGTGCGCGATTCGGATCGTATCATCGGCATGCTCGATTCGAAGACGCTAAAGGCCGAAAGGGGCGAGTGCGTGGAGAAGCAACTCCTGATCACGCGCTATGATCCGGCCCGGGCGGCGCGCGGCGACATGCTCAACATCGACGACGTCGTGGAAATCCTGTCGATCCCGCTCCTCGGAATCATCCCCGAGAGCGATCAGGTGCTTCGGGCCTCGAATCTGGGTACACCGGTTACCGTGAGTGCACCGACAAGCGAACCGGGCCGCGCCTATTGGAACGCTGCGCAGCGGCTCAATGGTGAGAATGTTGAAATGGTAGTTCCGACCAGCAAAAAAGGGTTTTTTGACCGGCTTTTCGGACGGAGAGCTGCATGAACTTGTTTGACTGGTTCAGGCGCCGCCGGTCGGCGCCGGTGGCGCGAGAGCGGCTGCAGATATTGCTCGAGTACGAGCGCAGCCTGGTCAATCAGGACGACATGGTCACGGTGCTGCGCGAAGAGATTTTGAGAATCATTGCCCGTTACGTCGTCATCGATCCCGAGACCGTTCAGGTCAAGGTCAACCGCGGCAACACCGTCTCGACCCTTGCGGTCGGCGTCAGAATTCACAACGTGGGCGCCTGACCGAGCGCGCCGGTGAATGTGCGAGGGCGCAGGGCGCCGGGGCGCACTGCTTTCCAGCACAACAGCTGACGTCGCGGTTGTTATGATTTCCCCGCCGCCCCGGGAAGCCGAGTCCCGCGGCGGGAATCCCGTTTCTAGCTCCTTGAGGGATCAGCCGCGGCTTCGTCGGCGGCGCCGGCCTTCGCCGCAACCTGCTTCCTGGAAAGCAGCCGGTAGAACAGCGGGATGAAGAACACGGCAATGAAGGTTGCCGCCAGCATGCCGCCGATCACGCCGGTCCCGATTGAGTGGCGGCTGGCTGCGCCCGCGCCGCTGGAGATCGCAAGCGGCACAC
>JAEWCJ010000242.1 GCA_023390695.1 Pseudomonadota bacterium
TCATCCTGTACTTCGCCTATACCGGTCAGGCTTGGAACATCATGATGGGGTTTGCCGGGCAATTGTCGCTCGGACACGCCTTGTATGTGGGGCTGGGCGCCTATACCGCAGCGGCGCTGTATGTTCATTTCGGCGTTTCTCCCTGGATAGGCATTCTGGCCGCGATCCCGGTCGCCATGACCGCCGGCGCGATCATCGGGTTTCTGGCGTTCCGCTTCAGCGTGGCCGGCGTCTATTTCGCCATCCTGACCATTGCATTCGCCGAGTTTGCCCGCGTCGGCTTCGACCATTTCAGTTGGGTGGGCGGCTCCTCGGGCTTCTTCCTTCCGGTCGCGAACTACACGCAGAACGATCTGTGGAATCTGCGCGGCCACCCGGTGATGTTCTATTATCTGATCCTCGCTTTGGCAGTCTTGGCCTTCGTGATCTGCCACGCTCTGCTGCGCAGCCGTATCGGCTATTTCTGGCTGGCCATCCGTGAAGACGAGGAAGCCGCGCGTGCGCTAGGCATCGATGTCTTTCGCTACAAGATGTATGCCGTGGTGCTGTCCGCGGGATTGACCTCGCTCGCAGGCGTGTTCTTCGCTTTCTTTTACAACAATCTTTTTCCCGAGCAGGTCTTTCACATTTCACGTTCGATCGAACTGATCCTGGCGCCGATCATCGGCGGCATCGGCACGTTGTTCGGGCCGATCCTCGGCGCCTTTCTGCTGACCGGCCTGTCCGAGTCCATGCACGCGATACTGCATGCCTTTGGCGTCGATCTTCCCGGGGCCAAGCAGGTTTTCTACGGATTTTGCCTTCTCTTTGTCGTGCTGTTGCTGCCGGATGGCGTCTGGCCGTGGGTCGCGCGCAAGCTCCGTGTTGCGGAGAAGCGTCCATGACTGCGCTTCTGTCGGTGGCGGCAATCAGCAAGCGCTTCCGTGGGCTGGTCGCGGTCGACCGCGTGAGCCTGGAGGTTCAGAAGGGCGATATTTTCGCCATCATCGGCCCGAACGGCGCCGGCAAGACCACTCTGTTCAACATGATTGCGGGCGTCTATGCGCCGAACGAAGGAACGATCACCTTCGATGGCGAGCCGATCGGCGGTTTGCGTCCGGAACAGATCTGCCAGCGCGGCATTGGCCGCACCTTCCAGATCGTGAAGCCGTTTGCCGGGCTGACGGTCGAAGAGAACGTCATGGTGGGCGCATTGTTGCGCCGTCCGTCGCCATCGGCGGCGCGCGAATGGGCCCATCTCATCCTTGAGCGGCTCGACCTGTACGAGAAGCGCAACCACCCAGCGTCGACCCTCACGCTGCCGGACCGCAAGCGACTGGAGGTCGCGCGCGCGATCGCGACCGATCCGAAGCTGCTGCTGCTCGATGAGGTGATGGCTGGTCTGCGCCCGACCGAAACGGATCGCATGGTCGAGGTCTTCCAGCGGCTGAACCAGGACCACGGCGTCACCATTCTGCTGATCGAGCACGTCATGCGCGCGGTGATGGCGCTGGCTTCGCGTGTCATGGTGCTGCATCACGGGGCGGCGATCGCGCAGGGCGTGCCGGCGGATGTGGTGCGCGATCCCGCCGTCATCAAATCCTATCTCGGGGCGGAGGCTCTTCACTGATGCTTCGTGTCGAGAACCTTGACGTCTTTCATGGCGATGCGCAGGCGCTGGACGGCGTTTCGCTCGAGGTCAGCGAAGGCTCCATTGTCGCCATTGTCGGGGCCAACGGCGCCGGCAAGACCTCGCTGATCCGCACGATCGGCGGCATGTACCGCTCCGCGCGCGGCTCGGTCGAATATCGCGGCACCAATATTGCCAACTGGCCGAGCTACAAGGTGTGCAATCTCGGCATCGGCCAGGTCGCGGAAGGGCGGCAGGTCTTTCCGACGCTGACCGTGCTTGAAAATCTGGACATGGGCGCCATGCTGCCGCGCGCCCGCGAGCTGCGCGTCCAGAATCGCGAGCGGGTGTTTGCAATGTTTCCGCGGCTGCTGGAGCGGTCCGGCCAGGCCGCCGGCACCTTGTCGGGCGGCGAGCAGCAGATGCTGGCGATCGGCCGTTGCCTGATGAGCGCGCCCGAACTGGTGATGTTCGACGAACCGTCGCTCGGGCTGGCACCCGCCGTGGTGCAGGACGTGCTGCAGACGATCCGCGATCTCAACCGCGACGGGCTGACCTGCGTTCTGGTGGAGCAGAACGTCGCGGTCTCGCTCAAGCTCGCCAGCCGCGCCTATGTGCTGGAGAACGGGCGGATCACGCTGTCGGGGTCGGGCGAGGAATTGCTCAACGACGACCGGGTGCGGAAGGCCTATCTGGGGATGTAGGCGTCAGTGGCGTATCAGCGTGCCGAGGGCCGCCACGCGCGCGCTCAGGGGCGCGGAAGGAAACAGCGTCCGCAAGACCTTGAGCGCTTCGGATTGACTCGCCGGTTTCGACTGCGCCACCGCATCGGCCATGACGCGGGCCAGCTCGGCCTCGGATTGTCCCGAAAGCTGCTGCGGAACCAGGGTGACATCGCCGTTCGGATCGGGCTCGGTGTTGTGGAGTGTCATGCGCGGCGTGGTCATGGGAGGCCCTGTGAGAGTGGACGTCCTGCTCAACGCCGCAGCCCGGGCTTCGTTCCGGCGGCCGTGAACAATCGGCGGACCGGCCGCATCCCTCACGTCCGGAGGGCTGCTCTGCGCCGGGCGCATTCCGCGGCGCGCATTCCCGCGCTAGATGAGCGGGGACGCCCATTCACAAGCGGCTGACGACAAGAGAGGACAATCGATGAAATTGTATTACTCGCCTGGCACCTGCTCGCTCTCTCCGCATATCGTGGCGAGAGAAGCAGACATTCCGCTCGAACTGATCCGCGTGGACACCAAGACCCACAAGACCGAGGACGGCGGCGATTTTTACCGGGTCAACCCGATGGGATATGTGCCGGTCCTAGTGCTGGATGACGGCGAGATGCTCACCGAAGGCCCGGCGATCGTGCAATATCTGGCCGATCTGAAGCCCGAATCCGGACTGATGCCGAAAGGCCGCGACCGCTATCGCGTGCTGGAATGGCTGAATTTCATTACCGCCGAATTGCACAAGCAGTTCACACCGCTGTTCAAGGCGGATACACCCGACGCCTACAAGACCATTGTCAAGAACGGGTTGGTGAAGAAGTTCGCGTTGATCGACGAGAAGCTGAAGGGGCGATCGTATCTCACCGGCGATACATTCACCGTTGCCGATGCCTATCTGTTCGTCGTGGCCAACTGGAGCCGCTTCCACAACATCGACCTTGCGCAATGGCCGAACCTGAAGGCCTTCATGGAGCGCGTGAAGGCGCGTCCGAAAGTGCAGGAGGCGATGAAGGCCGAAGGCCTGATCAAGACCGCGGCGTAGCAGGCACGACGGTTGTCGTGGTCCGCTTCCAAACACTCATGCGGCGCCCCCGCGCCCGATCTCGGGTTTACCCGAGATCGGATTTCTCATTTCCCAAGTCGGCTGAAGCCGACTTGTGAATGGGGCCCATAGCTACTGCCATCCAATATGGGGCCCCGCTTTCGCGAGGACGACCGGGTTGGGATTGATCTGTCAAACAGCCAACGCTCCGCCGCCCGTATTGTTTGAGGCGCCGGGATCGCCTTCAGTTCTTCGACCCTCCATCAAATGAAAGAGGGGGACGGCGCGCCGAAAGACGCAGGCCAGTCCTGATATCGCTGCGACCGTTTCCGGGCGCAGCCGCCTCTCGGCGCACCGTCGGCGGCGTTCTGGCGGGGCCCTGCCAGCGCAGGCCTGATCCCCACCAATTCCGGGCCGCGCTTCGCGGGCATTCGCGCCACGCTCAAGCAAGCTCCTTGCGCCCCGGTCGTGATGCCGGAGGGGCGGAGTCCCGGAACCACCCGAGTGCGAGCTTGCGAGGCTCGCCCGCAGGGCGCCGCGCCAACCAATACAGGCTCAACCGCCCGCACCGGCCAGGAAGGTGGTGTCGCGTATCTCCACGACACCCCTTCCTCCGTCCCGCCTTTCGCAACGCCTCGCGACAAGCGCCCCTCCAGCGGACGAGGTAATGTGTTTATAGTCCTATATAGGAAAATAGTCAATGGGGTGATTCGGAGAATTTCGACGTGGTCCTCGCGAATATGGGTCCCGATAACCCACCGCCACCCGATATGGGTCCCGTCTGCGTGGGGACGACTGGGAGAGCGGTTCGTAGCCCGCATGGAGCGAAGCGGAATGCGGGAGTAACTTCCGCCGCACGGGGTATCCCGGATTGCGCTGCGCTCCATCCGGGATACGCTTGCTGCGGTTCACTTGGGACGATGATGAAAAGGAAGCGGCATATAAAATTATTCGGGAGATGAAGAAGTGTAGACCTCTTTGATCATTTTTGCATATTCCGCCTGAACTTGTTCTTTGTGGTCGGCGATAAATCGTCCTTTCGCAACATTGATCAAAGCGCTCAACGCCAAATGGGGGATAATACCCGCGCAAGAAAGTTTGAACTGTCTCCGCGCTATGTCGTCGTCTTCGACGCCGCCCTTGGCGCTTATGGAGCGCAGCGAAATGCGGGGGCGCCTGTTCCGAGGCACGGCTTATCCCGGATTTAGGT
>JAEWCJ010000250.1 GCA_023390695.1 Pseudomonadota bacterium
CTTCCACCCGGCGCGAGAAGTCGTTGCCGGCTGCGGCCGCGCCTTCCTCCACGTTGCAGACATAGAGAATCGGCTTCGCGGTCATCAGGCCGAGCATGGCGAAGGTCTTTTCTTCATCCGGCTTGCGCTCGACGAGGCGCGCGGGCTTGCCCTCGCGCAGGAACGGCAATGTGCGATTGACCAGTTCGAGCGTTTCCTTCGCTTCCTTGTCGTTGCCGCGCGCCTTTTTCTCCAGCGCATCGACGCGGCGCTCCAGGCTGTCGAGATCCGCCAGCATCAATTCGGTCTCGATGGTCTCGATATCGGCGATCGGATCGATCTTGCCCTCGACATGGGTGACGTCGGAATCCTCAAAGCAGCGCACCACATGCGCGATGGCGTCGACCTCGCGGATATTGGCGAGGAACTGGTTGCCGAGGCCTTCGCCCTTCGAGGCGCCGCGCACGAGCCCGGCGATGTCGACGAAGGTGAGGCGGGGCGGCACGATCTTTTCGGATTTCGCGATCGCCGCGAGCTTGTCGAGCCGCGGATCGGGAACCGCCACTTCGCCGACATTGGGTTCGATGGTGCAGAACGGATAATTCGCCGCCTGCGCCGCCGCCGTCTCGGTAAGTGCGTTGAAGAGCGTCGATTTGCCGACATTGGGCAGACCGACGATGCCGCATTTGAAACCCATCAGATCAATCCGTGTCTTTTCGCTGCTCGCGGGTCTTGGCGTCGTCCGGACCGTTCCGGTCGAAGCCTTTCGCCGTCATCGCGAGGTGAATCTTGTTCTGGAAACTCGCATCCTCGCCGCGCGCCAGCAATTCGGCATTGTCGGCGATGGCATCGCACATCGTCTCCACCCAGTCGCGCTCGCTCTTGGCGAAGTCCGACAGGACATAGGAATGCACGATGGCCTTGTCGCCGGGATGGCCGATGCCCATGCGCGCGCGTTTGTAGTCATTGCCCATATGCGCGGTGATCGAGCGCAGGCCGTTATGGCCGGCATTGCCGCCGCCCACCTTGAGACGCAATTTGCCGGCCGGCAAATCGAGTTCGTCGTGGAACACGACAATCTCGTCGAGGCCGACCTTGTAGAATTTCGCCGCTTCGGCGACGGCGCGGCCGGATTCGTTCATGAACGTGCCCGGCATGAGCAGCAGCACGCGCGCGGAACCGATATTGCCTTCCGCCGCCATGCCCTGAAAACGCCGACGCCACGGCGCAATGCCGTGGCGTTTGGCGATGGCTTCGACAGCCATGAAGCCGATATTGTGCCGGTTGCCCGCGGGGCGGGCCCCCGGATTGCCGAGCCCGACAAGAAGAAGCATGGGATGATGACGGCGCAATTACGCGCCGCCGTCTCACTTCTTCTCGGCGGCCTTGTCGCCGCCCGCGCCAGCGGGAGCAGCGGCGCCGGCAGCGGGTGCACCGGCGGCAGGCGCGGCCGCAGCGGCAGCCTCGGCGCGGGTTTCTTCCGCATAGCCGGACGGCGGCACGATGGTGACCAGCGTGACGTCTTCGGTGCCGATCGGCTGCACGCCTTCCGGCAGCTTGACGTCGCTCAGGTGGACCGAATTGTTGATCTCAAGCTCCGACACGTCGACGTCGATCGCCTGCGGGATCCGGTCGGGCGGGCAGCGGACCGGCAGCGTGTGCGCGACGATGTTGACCGCGCCGCCGCGTTTCACGCCCGGCGACACTTCGGCGCCGGTGACGTGGATCGGCACGTTCACGCGGATGAGCTGACCTTCCGCGAGACGCATGAAGTCGACGTGGATCGGATAATCCTTCACCGGATCGAGCTGATAGTCGCGCGGAATGACGCGATGCTTCTTGCCGTCAATGTTGATGTCGTAGAGCGTGGTGAGAAAACGCCCGTGATAGATGCGGGTGCGGATTTCGACGTGGTCCAGCGAGATGGCGAGCGGCGGCTCGTTGGCGCCGTAGATCACGGCTGGCGTGCGTCCTGCGCGACGTTCTGCCCGAGCGGCCCCCTTGCCGGCCTTCGGACGCAGCGTCGCCTTCAATTCCTTGACGGCTGACATGGCGAATAGTCCTTTGCTTTGATCGCGGTACGATCGGTGGATGTTCGAGAAAAAGCCGCGGCTTGCCTCCAGGGGTGCGGGGGCCGCGGTTGCGCGCGCTTATAGCGGGCGAACCCCGTTCTGACAAGAAAAGCACTGCAGAATGGGCCCGGCGGGGCCTGTCTTGGCAAAAAATCCGGAAACCGGCGCCGAAGGCTTAAGAAGCGTCCGCCGGACTGTCCTTGCCGGGGTCCTTGACCGCTTCCTTGGGGGCCTTTTTGGCCTTGGCCTCGAACTTGGCCTCGAGCGCCTCGATGCGGGCCTTCAGCGCGTCGTTTTCCTCGCGGGCGAGCCGCGCCATGTCCTGCACCGCCTCGAATTCCTCGCGCTTGACGAGGTCCATGTCGCGCAGCCAGCGCTCGGCCTGGGTCTTGAACAGGGTGTCGAATTCCCGCCGCACGCCCTGGGCCACACCGGCGGCGTCATTCATCAATCGTGCGATCTCGTCGAAAAAGCGGCCGCTGGTCTGGGTCATCCTCGTCTCCGCACGCGTTACAGGCCCGATGCCGTCGCTCGTGCAAGATATGGCCTGCCCGTGCGGCTGCCGCAAGCGTGCGATGGGGATATGGTATCCATGAGCATCAGCTTGACTTCCGGCCGCGCAACCCCGCAAACCGGCAAAGCGAGGGCGGGCCCATCATGCCACTTCTGACATTGCCATTTCCCGATATCGATCCGGTGCTGATCAGCATTGGCCCGTTCGCGATCCGCTGGTACGCCCTCGCCTATATCGGCGGTATTCTGCTCGGCTGGGTCTATGCCCGCTGGATGATCCGCAACGAGCGGCTCTGGGCTGGCAAGCCGCCGATGACGGTCACCGACTTCGACGATTTCATCGTCTGGGTGACGCTCGGCATCATTCTCGGCGGCCGCACCGGCTACGTCCTGTTCTACAACCCGTCCTATTTCGCCGCGCATCCTGCCGAGATCTTCCAGCTCTGGAATGGCGGCATGTCGTTCCATGGCGGATTTGCCGGCTGTGTGATCGCGGTGGTGCTGTTCGCGTGGCGCCGCAAGATTTCAATCCTGTCGCTGGGCGACCTGACCTGCGCCGCCGGACCGATCGGTTTGTTTCTCGGCCGCCTCGCCAATTTCATCAACGGTGAATTGTGGGGACGTCCGGCCGATGTGCCCTGGTCCTTCGTCTTCCCGGGCGCCGGGCCCTTGCCGCGTCATCCCAGCCAGCTTTATGAGGCGGCGCTGGAAGGGCTGGTGCTGTTCATCGTGCTGGCGCTGTTCGTGCGCAAGGGCGCGCTGAAACGGCCGGGCCTGATCATCGGCGTATTTGCCATCGGCTATGCGCTGGCGCGCTCCTTCTGCGAGCTATTCCGCGAGCCGGACGCCCAGCTTGGATTTCTCTGGGGCGGGCTGACCATGGGCATGCTGCTCTCCATCCCGCTGCTGCTGGCCGGGGTTGCCTTCGTCGTTTACGCTCTGCGCAGCCCACGCAGGGACGGCGCATGACCACGGCCATCGTTTCACCGCTCGAGACCGAATTGCGGCGGCTGATCTCCGCCGCCGGTCCGATGCCGGTGTGGAAATTCATGTCCCTGTGTCTCGCTCATCCGCAGCACGGATATTACGTGACCCAGGATCCGTTCGGCACCGGCGGCGATTTCACGACGGCGCCGGAGATCAGCCAGATCTTTGGCGAATTGATCGGTGTCTGGGCGCTGGCGGTCTGGCGCGCGATGGGATCGCCGGAAAATGTGCGCCTGGTCGAACTCGGCCCGGGCCGCGGCACCATGATGAAGGACGCCCTGCGTGCTCTGCGCATTGCGCCGGATTTCCGCAGAGCGATCTCGCTGCACCTCGTCGAAGCCAGCCCGGTGCTTGAGAGCATACAGCGCGACATGCTCGACACGCTGGACATTCCGGCGATGTGGCATCGCACCTTCGACGATGTGCCTGACGGGCCGCTGATCATCCTCGCCAACGAGTTCATCGACGCCTTGCCGGTCCATCAGGCGGTGAAGCAGACGGACGGATGGCACGAGCGTGTGATCGGCCTCGACGGCGCCGGCGATTTCGCGTTCGGTGTCGCCGCCGATTGCATTCCGCATTTTGAGCGCTTGTTGCCGGAGCATCTGCGCGACGCGCCTTCGGGCGCGATCTATGAATGGCGGCCGGACGCCTTTGCCTTCGACCTCGCGCGCAAGGTGCGCGATCAGGGCGCAGCGCTGATCATCGATTACGGATATGCCGACGGCGGCATTGGCGACACCCTGCAGGCAATCGGCCGGCATCAATTCGCGGATGTGCTGAAAGCACCGGGGCGCGTCGACATCACCGCGCATGTCGATTTCCGTGCTTTCGGCGTGGCTGCGGAAAGCATGGGCGCGAGCGTGCAGGGGCCGACCACGCAGGGAGATTTCCTGCGCCGCATGGGGATCGAGCTGCGCGCGCAGGGGCTCAAGGCCAGCGCGTCGGCACAGCAGGCCGCCGAGATCGATTCCGCCGTCGCACGGCTGACCGAGAGCGGCTCCACCGGAATGGGAGAATTGTTCAAGGTGATGGCGGTTGCCAATCCCAAGCTCGGCAGATTGCCGGCTCTGGAGGATTGAAGCGATGCAGACGGCGCCGTCGCTCTCGGCCTTGCGCGGCATTCGCCATGCGTTCTTCACGCGCGAAGGCGGAGTGTCGCAAGGCATCTATGCCGGTCTCAATGGCGGCGTCGGCTCCGGCGACGAGCCCGCTCACGTCACCGAAAATCGCGCGCGCATGGCACGCATCCTGAGCGTCGATGCCGACAGATTCGCAACCGTGCATCAGGTTCATTCTCCCGACGTCGTCGTCGCCGAAGCCGCCTGGCGCCTGGAGGCGCGGCCGCGCGCGGACGCAATCGTGACGCGCGTCCCGCAACTCGCCATCGGCGTCACCACGGCGGATTGCGGGCCGGTGCTGTTCGCCGATCCGAAGGCGCGCGTGATCGGCGCCGCGCATGCCGGCTGGCGCGGTGCGCTGACCGGCGTGCTCGATGCGACGATCGCCGCGATGGAGCAACTGGGTGCCGATCGCGATCACATGGTCGCGGCGCTGGGGCCGATGATCAGCCAGCGCAATTACGAGGTCGGTCCGGAATTTGTGCAGAATTTCTGCCGGCAGGATCCTGCCAATGCGCGCTTCTTTCAGGATTCGACGCGGAAAGAGCATGCGCTGTTCGATCTGCCCGGCTATATCGCCGCCCGCCTGCGCCGCGCCGGGCTCGACCAGATCGAGAATCTCGGGCTTTGCACCTATTCCGATCCCGAGCGGTTCTACAGCTATCGCCGCTCCGTGCACCGCGGCGAGCCCGATTATGGCCGCCACATCAACGCGATCGTGCTGACTGATTAACGCACTTCGCCGCAGGCACCCCGGCGGTCTGGACCGCCTTCGAAAATACCGCTACCTCTGATCCCGGCCTGATCAATGGACCGAAGAGTCCGGATCCTGGTGCGGGGGTTTCATGCAGGGTGGTGCGGCAGGCGCAGTGTTGCGCGGCTTGGCAATGGTCATGCTTGCCATGTGCACGGCAGGTTGCGTGACTGACGGTCAGCGCACAGGCGCGTTGCCGGCGGACGCGCGCAGCCGCGTCGCGTTCGAATCGATCGACGGCGCGCCGCCGGCCGTATTCCAGAAACTGGTGCAAAAGCTCAGCGAAGAAGCCGAAGCCCGTCAGGTCCCGATGGTGACACGCACGGGCTACGCCCCGTACCGGATCCGCGGATATATCGCGACCAGCGTGGTGAAAAAGCAGGCCGTCGTGTCGTGGGTGTGGGACGTTTATGACGGCGAGACCCGCCGGGCCGCCCGCCTGAGCGGCGAGGAACCGGCCGGACCAGCCGGTCAGGATGCCTGGAGTGTCGCCAGCGACGATGCGGTGCTGGCGCGGGTCGCACGCAGCGGCATGGCGCAACTGGCGGCATTTCTGGCGGCGCCTGCGGCCTCGCCCGGGGCGGCGCCCGTCCCGGAAGGCGGGACGGACAGCGACCTGACGGTGGCCGCGGCGGATGGCGGTGGCCAGGAGACGGCGGTGACCGGCTCGATTGCCGCGGGATCGGATGTTTTGCTGCCACCGCGGCGGCCCGCCGGACGGCCGCAGCAGGTCGCCGCGGCCCCGGCCAGGTGACGTATTCGGGCCACTGGTTCAAAAAGCTTAAGGATACGGCCTCTCGTATATTGCGCTGGCCGCAGGCGGCTTGTTATCAGGACGCCGCCTGCGATCAATCCCGCTTCTGTCACGGGGCGGCTGCAGCGCGTCCAAGACCCACCCACTGCCGACCATTGTACGAGTGACCAGCGAGGAGACGATGGCCAAGAACGGGGCAATCAAGCTCGTCGCCGGGAATTCCAATCCAGCGCTTGCTGCCGAGATCGCCGATTATCTGCGCACGCCGCTGACCAAGGCCGTGGTCCGGCGCTTC
>JAEWCJ010000276.1 GCA_023390695.1 Pseudomonadota bacterium
GGATGGCTGGTGACAATGGCGATGCGGTCGGACCTGGCGTCCGCGACCTTCTCCGCCAGAGCCAGCATCTTCCCGTGATTGGAGGACCCGACCGCATCCAGCGTATCCCGCCCGGCGAGAAGACGAATCAGCGCGAACAGCGCCGCCTCCGCCTTCGGGCTGCTGCGCCCCTCCTGCAATTGCGGCCATTCATCCGACACCACCGCTTGCGCATAATCGAAAATGGCTTCGCGGATCGCTCCCGTCTGCGCCAGCATGGCCTCGCGCTGGCCGTTCAGGACCAGGAGCGCCGTGCTCTCGGTCTGCACGGCCTGGAACGCACGGTTCTTCTGGCTGATCGCATTGGCCAGCAGAAAGCCGAGAAACAGCGCGAACAGGACCGCGATCGAGGAGATAAACGGCGTGGCCAGCGTGCATTGCCGAATGCGCCCGCTGAACCGGGAACGGCAACAGAGCCAGTGAATGAGGAGGCCGGAAGCGGCAAAGATGGCCAGCAGCCAGAGAAGCACATACGCCGGAGGAAATTCCAGCCAGAAACGGAACATGAGCGCGCTCGCGTGATTCGGCAGAGCGCAAAAGATAGCAATTGTCGGCGACGCGCCTAAGCGCGGACAAGGACCCCGCGTTTCGGCGCGAACAGGAAGGCGAGCACGAAGAACGCCGCCTGGATCAGCACGATGCAGGCGCCGGTCGCCCCGTCGATATGGAAGCTGACGATCGTGCCGAGAGCCGCGGACACGGTTGCGACCGCCGTCGCGATCACCAGCATGCGCTCGAAGCTGTCGGTGAGCAGATACGCCGTGGCGCCCGGCCCGATCAGCATGGCGATCACGAGGATGATGCCCACCGCCTTGAGCGAGGCCACGATCGTCAGCGACAGCAGGACCAGCAGGCCGTAATGCAGCACCCGCACCGGCAGGCCGATGGAGCGCGCATGGTTGGGATCGAAGCAATACAGCAGGAGATCGCGCCGCTTCAGCAGGACGATCAGCAGGGTGCCGCCCGCGACAATGGCGGTCTCGATCAGGTCGCGCACGGTCACGCCCAGCACATTGCCGAACAGGATGTGATTGAGATGCTGGTCCGTCTCCACCTTGGTGAAAATGACAAGCCCCAGCCCGAACATGCCGGAGAACACGATGCCCATCACAGTGTCCTCCTTGACGCGGCTGTTCTCCTTCAGATAGCCGGTGAACACGGCGCAGGAGAGCCCGGCGACGAAGGCGCCAAGCGCCAGCGGCAGGCTCAGGACATAGGCCAGCACGATGCCGGGCAGCACCGCATGTGAAATGGCGTCGCCCATCAGCGACCAGCCCTTGAGGACGAGGTAGCAGGAGAGTACCGCGCAGACAGCCGCAACCAGGAGCGAGACGATGAGCGCCCGCTGCATGAAGGGATAGGACAAGGGCGTCACGATCCAGTCGAGTACCGCGATCATGCCGTCAACTCCACCGACTTGCGCCTGCGCCGCGCGGCCAGAACGCCGTGCTTGGGCGCGAAATAGAACGCCGCGAGGAACAGCAGGGTCTGCAGCGTCACGATCACGCCGCCGGTCGCCCCGTCGAGGAAATAGCTGATATAGGCGCCGACGAAGCTCGTGACGACGCCAAGCGCGACGCTGATCGCGATCAGGCGCCCGAAACGGTCGGTGAGCAGATAGGCCGTCGCGCCAGGCGTCACCACCATGGCGATGACGAGGCAGGCCCCGACCGTCTGCAACGCCGCCACCGTGCAGGCGCTGAGCAGCGTGAAGAAGACGACCTTCAGCAGGGTGGTGTTGATGCCGATCGAACGGGCGTGGTTCTCGTCGAAGAAAGTTACCATCAGGTCCTTCCAGATCAGGACCATGACGGCGAGCGACACCGTGGCGATCGCCGCCACCTGCACCACATCCTCGTCGTCAATGGCGAGGATGTTGCCGAGCACGAAGGTCTGGATCCTCACCGAAGTGGGCCAGATCGAAGCCATCAGCAGGCCAAGCGCGAACAGCGAGGTGAAGACGAGCCCGATCACCGCATCTTCGCGCAGACGCGATTTCTGCTTGACGAATTGCATGCCGCCCGCGGCCAGAAGGCCGGCGAAGAATGCGCCGACCGCAAAGGGCGCGCCGATGATATAGGCGGCGGCCACACCGGGCACGATGGAATGCGCCAGCGCGTCGCCCATCAGCGACCAGCCCTTGAGCATCAGATAGGCGGAGAGGAAGGCGCACACGCCGCCGACCAGCGCGCTCACCCACATCGCCTTCAGCATGTAGCCATAGCTGAACGGCACCAGCAATTCGGCGAGCAGCGATTCCTCGCCCATCTCAGCCCCCCTCGCCCGGTTCGCGCTGGCGCGGCTTGTCGCCATAGAAAACCAGCGGCCGTTCGTCGTCGGTCAAAACGGTCACGCTGCGAGCATCGTCGTCGTCATGCAGCGCGCGGCCGCCAAGCTGGAAGTTGCGCAGCACGCCACCGAAAGCACGTTCGAGATTTTTCTGGGTGAACACCTCCGATGTCGGCCCGGCCGCCAGCACCGTCTTGTTCAGGAGCACCACCCGGTCGCAGAAATCCGGCACGCTGCCGAGATTGTGCGTGGAGACCAGCATCAGGTGCCCGGAGGCGCGCAACTCCCGCAGCAGCGAGATGATCGCGGTCTCCGTCTTCACGTCGACGCCGGTAAACGGCTCGTCGAGCAGGATGATGCGCCCTTCCTGCGCCAGCGAGCGTGCAAGGAACACGCGCTTCTTCTGTCCTCCGCTCAATTCGCCGATCTGCCGGTGGCGATAGGCGCTCATCCCGACCCGCTCCAGGGCCTCGTCCACCTTGTAGCGATCCGCGCGCGAGGGGATGCGCAGGAAATTCATGTGGCCGTAGCGCCCCATCATCACCACGGTCTCGACCAGCACCGGGAAGTTCCAATCGACATCCTCGCTCTGCGGCACATAGGCGACGATGTTCTTCTTCAGCGCCTCCTCGACCGGCAAGCCGCACAACCGCACCTCGCCGCGCGAGGGCTGCACGAAGCCCATGATCGCCTTGAAGATGGTGGACTTGCCGCTGCCATTCACGCCGACCAAAGCGCAAATGGTGCTGGGGTCGAGTTCGAAGGACGCATCGCGCACGGCGGTGAAGCCGTTCGGATAGGTCACGCTCAGATCACGCACCGAAATACTGGCGCCGGGCGAAGGCGCGAGGGCGGCGGGCGCGACTTTGCCCTGTGCGGTCATTTTCCGAAGCCTTTGGCGATTGTTTCGACCGTGACCTTCAGCAGATCGAGATAGGTTGGCACCGGCCCACCCGCCGCGCTCAGCGAATCGACATAAAGGACTCCACCGTATCGCGCACCGCTCTCGCGTGCGACCTGCTTGGTGGCGCGATCCGAGATCGTGCTTTCGCTGAAGACCACCGGAATCTTGTTCTTGCGCACGAGGTCGATCACCTTGCGGACCTGTTTCGGCGTGCCCTGTTCGTCGGCGTTGATCGGCCACAGATAGGCTTCGCGCATGTTGTAGTCACGCGTCAGATAGCTGAATGCGCCTTCGCTCGAAACCAGCCAGCGCTGGTTCTCAGGTATTCCGGCCAGGCGCTTGCGCAGGGGTTCGTCGAGCGCCTTGATCTGCGCCGCATAGGCGGCGGCGTTCTTGTTGTAAGCGTCCGCATTTTTTGCGTCATATTTGACCAGCGCCTTGCGGATATTCTCGACATAGATCAGCGCGTTCGACGGGGACATCCAGGCATGCGGGTTGGGCTTGCCGGTGTAAGGCCCTTCGGTGATGCCCATCGGCTCGATGCCTTCGGTGACGACGACGCTTGGCACCTCTTTCACATTATCGAAGAAGCGTTCGAACCAGCGCTCGAGGTTGAAGCCGTTCCACAGCACCAAGTCGGCCGCCTGCGCGCGCACGATGTCGAGCGGGGTCGGCTGATAGTCGTGAATCTCCGCCCCCGGCTTGGTGATCGATTCCACGATCGCTTTGTCACCAGCGACGTTCTGCGCGATGTCCTGAATCACGGTGAACGTCGTGACCACGCGGAAGGGCCTGCCCGGCACCGACTGTGCCCGCGCACCATCATCCAGAACGAGACCGGCCAGCACAGTCGCAATGGCCCCAATCGCAAAACGCCGGCAAATCAGCCGCATCCGTCAGCCCTCCAATTGAAACGCAACCCACCTCCCCTCTGCCGGTCAGGCATCGAGATGCAATTGCAAATTACTCGCAAGAAGATTGCCTCAACCCCCGACCCGTGTCAAATCTTTTTGCGATTCATTCGCAACAAGACTGGAGTGGTGGAAAATATGGAAAATTGCATACTCGGAAGAATGCGCGCAGCGGGCCATGGTTTCGCGGCTGTCTGTCTGGTGGCGTCCGCATGCAGCGCATGGGGATCGGAATTGGCGCCCGCCGGACACGACCAGCTGACCGGCGACTGGGGCGGCGGCCGCACGGCCCTGCAGCAGCGGGGCATCGAAATCGGCATCCACTATATCGGCGAGACACTCCGAATCTCCGGCGGCGCACATCCGGGCACAACATTCGAAGGCCGCCTCGACGTCACCGTCGACACCGATCTTGAAAAGTTCATCGGCTGGACCGGCGCCAAAACCCATATCCGCGCATTTCAAATTCACAATGGAGGGCGCAACGCGGCGGACAATGTCGGCAGCCTCGCCGACCCAAGCAACATCGACGCGCTGCCGACGACGCGGCTGTTCACGGCGTGGTTCGAGCAGGAATTCGGCAAGGCCGGATCGATCGCAGCCGGTCTGCTCGCGGCCGATGACTATTTCCTGGTCGGCCGGACCGCCAGCGGCCTGATCAACGGGACCTTCGGATGGGCCACGATCGCGTCGGCCAATCTGCCAAGCGGCGGCCCCGCCTATCCCCTCAGTTCCCCCGGCGTGCGGCTCAAAATCAATGCGACTGAAAATCTCTCTATCGCGGCCGCAGTCCTGAGCGGCGATCCGGCCGGCAAGAATTGCCAGGACGACAATCCTCAAGTCTGCAACAAGCGCGGCACCACATTCAGCTTTTCCGGCGGCGCATTGTGGGCTTTTGGACTCGACTACGGGGTCAACCAGGAGAAGGATTCGACGGGACTGGCCGCGTCCTACAAACTCGGCGGCTGGTATCACACCGGCAATTTCGCGGATCAGCGCATTGGCACCGACGGGGCCGGAAATGTCATCACGCTCGCGCTGGATCCGGAGACTACGCTCAACCATCGCGGCAACTGGGGCATCTACGGGATCATCGATCAGATGCTGTGGCGTGGCGGGCCGGCCAGCATCAGCGTCTTCACCCGCGCGGGCATTGTGCCGTCCGACCGCAACCTTGTCTCATGGTATGTCGATGGCGGCATTGGCTTCAAAGGACTCATCCGCGGACGCGAGGACGACATCCTTACATTCGGCGTCGCGCATTCGCATGTCAGCAAGAATGCGGCGGCGCTCGATCGCGACATTGCTGCGCTGGGCGGAGCACCCTACCCGATCCGCAGCAGCGAGACGGTATTCGAGCTGAGTTACATTGCCCAGATCACGCCCTGGTGGTCGATCCAGCCGGACCTGCAATACATCGTCAGACCCGGCGGCAATGTTCCCGATCCGCTCGATCCCAGCCGCACGATCGGCAACGCTTTTCTGATCGGCGCACGCACCACCGTGACGTTCTGATCTGACAATGCATTTTGGCGGCGGAGCGAATCCTGCCAAAGTTCATAACGCATGACAGGAGACCGGGCGTTATGATCCGCATGGGCAGCTTCGCTTCCGCCGCTATCGTGTTCATGGCGCTTGCCGGCATCGCCGCCGCGGCGCCGATTCCCCTGAGCCAGGAGCCGGAGGATTTGCGCGCTGGCCAGAAAGTGCGCGTCGACGATGGCACCTGCCCAGCCGGACACGTGAAGGAAGTCATGGGGACTGCGGTGCGTCAGAGCAACGGCGACGTCGTGGTCCAGCGCATCCGCACCTGCGTGCGGCGCTGACGCGGCTCAACGAGTTCGGGCTACGCCGCAGTTATCGCCTTTGCCGCGGTCCGGTTTCGCCGGCCTTGCCCAGTTCATGCACGGGATGACGCGCATCACCGCGCCGGTTCCGCGGCCGCGCATACACGATCACCGCCTCTGGATGCCGGGCCTTGACTTCCAGCGCGGCCGCGAGCGCATCCGCCGCCTCGACAGTGACGTGATCCGTCCGCGCCTGCAATTTGAAACCGACGGTGAATGCCACGGCCCTGCTCCCGCGCGCTGCCATCAATAGGCCGAAGCCGGCATGCTGAAGCGTCCGTGGCGCGCGTCCGCCGTCAGCTTGGCGAATTGCGACCGGTCGAGATGCACCAGCGTCTGGTGATCGCCCGCTTCCAGATAGATCTCGGGTTTCTCGCTCAGGCTGTCGTCGACAATGGTATCGAGGCCGTAGCATTCGCCGACCGGCGGGATGGCGCCATGCGCGCAATCCTTGAACAGGCCATCGATTTCGTTCTCGGCCGCGAGCGAGACCGCCTCGCCGAATTGCATTTCAAGTTCCGGCAGACGGATGTGATGCGACGCCGGCAACACGGCCAGCATGTAGCCGCCCACCCCGCGCAGCACCACGC